>JAJRZB010000358.1 GCA_024275455.1 Bacteroidota bacterium
CTTCCAACATTGCTTCTCCCCTTTTTCGGACAAGTTTAAATGCTGTAAGAGGATCAAGAGTATTATTGGCCGCTAATGCAGAATATTCACCAAGGGAATGACCGGCAACTGCATGAAAGGTCAAATTACTTAATTCATTAAAAAGTAAATAACTGTGTAAATAAATTGCAGGTTGAGTTATACTGGTTTTTTTTAATTCCTCTATTGGTCCTTCAAACATTATTTTAGAGATGTTAAAAGAAATTGCTTCTTCAGCTTTTTGAACAAACTCTTTTGCTTTGGAAGAATTATCGTAAATATCCTTTGCCATCCCAACATATTGAGAGCCTTGGCCCGGAAATAATAAAGCTCTTTTAACCACTAATCAAGACTCCAGGTAAGATAAATTGATCCCCAGGTATAACCCGCTCCGAAAGCAGCTAAGATTAAATTATCACCTTTTTTTAATTTTCCGTCCCTATAATATTCCGTTAAGCAAAGAGGAATGGTAGCTGCCGTGGTATTACCGTATTTATGAATATTTACCATCGCTTTTTCTTTAGGTATACCCATTATATTGGCAGTAGCATCTATAATTCGTAAATTTGCCTGGTGAGGAACTAAATATGCAATATCATCACTTTTAAGATCATTCTTTTTCATAATGTCTACCGAAATATCCGCCATACCTTTTACAGCTTCTTTAAAAACTGTTTTTCCATCTTGAAATAAAGTATGCATATTCTGATCAACAGTTTCATGTGTTGGCGGGTTTAAGCTTCCGCCTCCTAACATATATAAATAGTCCGCTCCGCTTCCATCACAATGCAAAAGTGCATCTTTAAATCCGTAATTCAAATCTTCTGTTGGTTCCAACAATAAAGCTGAAGCAGCATCACCGAAAAGTAAACATGTATTTCGATCAGTGTAATCAACAATTGTGCTCATTTTATCGGCACCAATTATTAAAACTTTTTTATAAGCCCCGCTTTCTATTAAAGAAGCACCAGTTTTTAGAGCAAATAAATACCCGGAACATGCTGCTGAAAGATCAAAGCCCCAAGCATTTTTCGCTCCCAATTTATTTTGTACAATACAAGCTGTAGCCGGAAAAAACATATCAGGAGTAACAGTTGCTACAATAATAACATCAATTTCTTCCGCCGACATATTTTTGGATTTTAGTAAATCCTCGGCAGCTTTAATTGCCATATAACTCGTGGGACCTTTCTCTTCTTTTCTTCTTTCTTTAATTCCTGTACGAGTTACAATCCACTCATCATTTGTATCAAGGATCGATTCAAAATAGTGGTTATCTAAAACTTTTTCAGGTAAATACATCCCAACGCCTGTAATTTGGGCGTTGTAAAATCTTTTCATCTCCTTAGAGGTTGCCATAAAAATCCTTTCCCTCCCTCAATTTATTTAATAAATCCTTTTCAAACATTTCATTTGCCTTAAGTATCATATTTTTCAATGCTAACGGAGAACTGGAACCATGTCCGATTATACTTATGCCATTAACACCTAAAAGAGGAACACCTCCATGATCTTGATAATCCATACCTTTTAGAGAATCCTTAAAAACTCCTTTTGCTATTAATGCTTTTACTTTATTAAAAAGTCCTTCCGCGGCATAAGCTCTAACAGAATCTTTAAGAAAATTAATAAAACTTTCACCAAACTTTAAAATTATATTTCCAACAAAACCATCACAGACAACAATATCAGTTTTTCCCTTAAGAATATCTCTTCCTTCCACGTTACCAACAAAATTTAATTTGGAATTTTGTAGTAATTCGTGTGCTTCAAAAGTAACGCTCTTTCCTTTAGATTCTTCTTCACCAACACTTAACAAACCAATGGATGGATTTTCAATTCCATCAATTTCTTTTGCAAAAATAGTACCCATTATAGCATAATCTAATAAATGAGTCGGTTTACTATCTACACTTGCTCCAACATCATAAACTGTACATGGTTTATTATTATTTGTCGGGAACTGTGCACCAATTGTCGGTCTTCCAAATCCTTTAATTCTACCGATTATTAATGTTGATGCTGCCATCATTGCACCGGTGTTGCCTGCACTTACAAAAGCATGAGCAAATCCCTCTTTAACTAATTCGGCACCTTTAACAATTGAAGAATCTTTCTTTTTCTTTAATGCACTTGTCGGTGAGTCATGCATATCAATAACTTCGGTGGTATGAATAATTTTAGATTCATCGAAAGTTAAGTTTTCTTTAGAAAGTGAATTCTTAATCTTTTCTTTATCACCAATTATAAACAATTCAATTGCAGGCTTCTCTTCCAAAGCTTTAATACTGCCAAGGATAGGATTTTGGGGAGTAAAATCACCCCCCATTGCATCAACAATTACTTTAAATTTATTATTTTCTCGGGACATTGGTCTTATGATTCAGGTACAAATAGAGAGCGGCCGGAATAATAACCGCAGCTAGGGCATGCTCGGTGACTTAATTTAATTTCACCACAATTAGAACATGTACTTAATGATGAAGGAGTTGCTTTGTAGTGAGTTCGTCTTTTATCTCTCCTACTCTTTGATATTTTCCTTTTAGGATGTGCCATTTTAAGTTAACCTCTTAGTTTAATTTATCTTTCAATTTTAAAAGTTTATCCCACATGGGGTTATTATTTTCAGTTTCACAATTACATGATTTTAGATTTAAATTTGTACCGCAACTTAAGCACAATCCTTTACAGTCTTCGCTGCAAAGTCTTTTCATAGGTATCGATAAATTTGCATAATCTATTACATCATCAGTAATATCAATTCTATCTTCCGTTAAAGCTAAAAATTTTACATTTGTCTCATCAATATTAGGAGCAGAAGAATCAAATAAGTAAATTAATGAAAATTTAGAATTTACATCTGAATTAAATTCTTCACCGCATCTATCGCAAATTAATTTAACAGAAATTGTTAAATTACATTTAAGAACAATTTGATGTTGAGATTTATCTAATCTACAATCTAAAATCAAATTATCAATGAACGGTTCTTCCAAGTGGAGTTCGTTAACTGATTTTGTAAAACTCAAATCATGAATTCCAACAGGATAATTTGTTATTTTAATAATCATGCAACAATAAAAAAATATAGTTTTAAAATATATAAAGTGTATTTTTGATAAGCAAGATTAGAAAATCTAAACATTTACAGCGGTAAATTAAAAAATCACTTAAACGAGTATGTTTTTTAATGTTAGAAATTAGAAATATCAGTAAAATATTTGGTGCAAAAACCATACTGCATAACCTATCTTTTAATGTACCAAAGGGGAAAATCTACGGACTTATCGGACCAAACGGTGCCGGTAAAACAACTACACTAAGAATAATTCTGAATATATTGCCTTCTTCCAGTGGAGAAGTTCTTTTTAAAAATAAAAAATTTGATTACGATTTTTTAAATTCTACAGGTTATTTGCCAGAAGAACGGGGACTATATCCGAAAAGTAAGGTGAAAAAAATATTAACCTATTTGGGGAAATTAAAAGGACTTTCCAGCAAAGAATGTGAGAATAAAACACAATATTGGTTAGAAAGATTAGAATTAACCCAATACTCAAACTATTTATTAGAAGAACTTTCCAAAGGTAATCAACAAAAGGTGCAATTTATTTCTGCAATTTTACATGACCCGGAAATTCTAATTTTAGATGAACCTTTCTCAGGATTTGACCCGGTTAATCAAACAATTTTTAGAGATATCGTTGAGGAGTTAAAAAGTGAAAAATATATTATTCTCTCTACCCATTTAATGGATTTAGCAGAAAGTTTGTGTGATGAAATTTGTCTGATAATGATGGCCATAAAATTATTGACGGTTCTTTAACTGATATTCTGAATTCTACTGAACAAAATATTTATAGTGTTACTTTTAAAAATAATTTCGAATTAAATAACAATTCCTTATTTGAAAATGTTGATATTATTGAACATGGTGAAAAAACCATAAAAGTAAATCTTAATGAAATACAGCCTCAATATTTTATAAAATCTATTTCTAAAGAATTTGAAATTACCGAATTTCGCAAAATTAATCCGTCTTTACATCAATTGTTTTTAAATTTAGTACAAAGTAAATGAAAAAGATATTAACAATAGCAAAATGGGAATTTATTGAACGTGTAAAAAGGAAGTCTTTTATTATTTCCATGCTATTAATGCCGGCTTTAATAATAGCTTTCACACTTATTCCTTCGCAGCTAATTGATAATAGAAACGATATCCCATTACCAATTGCAGTAGTTGATTTAACCGGAAAGTACCAGGCAGAGTTTTCTAACGAGCTGGTACAATTCTTTTTACCTGACGGGCAGCCTACCTTTTTAGTGTTAAATTTCAACAGCAACTACTCCAAGTTTTCAAAAGAACAATCGGTAAAATGGTATGCCGATAAACAAGTACTCAGCAACGGAATTGCCGGCTATGTTTTAGTTGAAGAGAACCCGAAACTAAAATTAACTTTTAGAACCAATGAAATTCTTGATTTAGATAAGTTAAGTCTTATAGAAAAAGCTTTCAATAAAGTTTCGGTTCGAGTTAATGCACAAAAATTAGGGATTGATCCAAATACAACCAAACTGTTAACTGATAAAATAACTCGAATGAAAAGGTCTTTTATTGAAGCAAATAGTGAAGAAGATATTTTCAAAACTATTATTAACTCTTACATTTTTATTATTCTTTTAATCACAATGGTTTTATTTTCCGGGGGAATGTTTGTTAGAGGTTTGGTTTTAGAAAAATCCAATAGAATAATTGAACTTATCCTCTCAAGCTGTACATCAAAAGAATTACTTTTCGGTAAGGTTCTCGGTTTAAGTTTTTTCGGATTATTTCAATTTTTAATATGGATTTTAATCGGAATATTTCTGCACAGAACTAATACAATAGATCTTTCAACAATTCATAATATTCAATATCAGTTATTGTTTTTTATTTTGGGTTATATTTTCTATTCCGCAATTTTTATTGGACTTGGAGCAATTGTTAATTTCGATCATGAAGCACAGCAGCTTACAGGGTATTTAAGTATTATTCTAATCTTTCCAATTGTAATAGCCGTAGAAATTATCAGGGCACCAAATTCAATACTGTCTTTGTTTCTTTCCTACTTCCCTTTCACTTCTGCGCAAGTAATGTTATTACGATTAAATTCAACAAAACCGGGAATTATTGAAGTGGGTTCGGTAATTTTAGTAATGGTTTTTAGTATTTATTTGATAATACTAGCCTCAGCAAAATTATTTAAAGTGGGAATTTTGAATTCTGGGACAAAACTTACAATTCGACAAATTATAAACTGGCTGAAGTTAAAATAAAATGTCTTTCGGATATTCATTAGTAGCGGCTTTTGTGCCAATGTTTCTTTACCTTTTATTTCTCTGGAGATTTGATAGAAACGAAAGAGAAGCTTTTAAAGATGTTCTGAAACATTTGTTGTGGGGAGCTTTCGGTGCTGTTTTTCTTGCTTTAATTTTTTCTTCAATATTTGGCTTTGCCCTTGGAATGATTGTTTCAAGTGAATCTCAAAATTCTTTTTTAAGCGCGGTAATTATTGCTCCTTTTGTTGAAGAAATTACCAAGGGTGTTTATCTATTTAAATCCATAAGAAAAAATTATTTTGATAATATTACAGACGGACTTGTTTACGGAGGTGCAATTGGGCTTGGCTTTGGCATGACCGAAAACATAATGTATTTTTCTACTTACAATGATACTTTTGAACAGTGGATTTCCATAGTTATTGTCAGGTCAATATTTTCTGCTGTAATGCACGCAATTGCAACAGCAACACTTGGGGCATTTATAGCAAAATCAAAATTCTCTAATAACGGAAAAAAAATACTGCCGCTAATCGGATTGTTCTTAGCAATGTCATTTCATACAATTTGGAACTTCTCTCTCTCGTTTGATTTCACTTATTTAATCGGCATTGGTTTCATGTTCTTTTTAATAGCTTCGTTTATTTTTGTTTTTAAATTTTCTCTTAGAACTGAAAATAATATTATTTCCGATGAATTAGCTTCGGAAGGTGTTATTCCTAATGAACATATTGATATTTTATCAACCAATAGAAAGTTCGGGAGAAAATGGATAAATAAATCATTAAGAAAAGATTACGTTCGTTTTGCAACATTGCTGGCTTTTCGTAAATTTCAATCAAGAAATACCAACGGTGTTCAGCAACAAAAATATTTAGATGACATTGTTATTTACAGAGAAAGAGTTAGAAATATTCTAAGCAAACAAAACGTATAGATTAATGAAAAGAGGTTAAAAATTGTCGGCAATAGGAATTTTAGGCGGTACATTCGATCCAATTCACTTCGGTCATCTTATTACAGCTCAATCACTCTTGGAAAAAAGGAAATTAAAAAAAATTATTTTTGTACCGAGTTTTATCTCACCGCATAAAGTTAATTTTGATTATTCTTCTCCTGAACATAGATTGAATATGGTAAAATTGGCAATTGAATCTCACCCTCAATTTGATGTTTCCGATTTTGAAGTTAAACATGATACTGTTTCTTACACTTACAATGCTCTGCTTGAGTTTTCCAAAAAGTTTGAAGAAATTGAATTGATTATCGGATTCGATAATTTAATAACTTTCGATACTTGGCACAAAGCCGAAGAAATAATAGAGCTTGCTAAATTGGTTGTTATGACAAGAACTTTTGATAAAGAGATTAAAAATCCGCATAAATTTTTTGGGGAAGCAATTTATGTTGATACACCGACTATTGAAATATCTTCCACAGAGATAAGAAAAAGAATTACAAAAAAATTTCCTATCGATTTTTTTCTTCCCCAAAAAGTAAAAGAATATATCTTTGAAAATGAAATTTACAGTGCAGCAAGGTAATTATGAAAATATCGGAACTCGTTGAAAAACTAAGGACTAAAAACAAAAAGTATATTTCAAGAGCAATTTCTCTTATTGAAAATGAAAACTCGAATTCAATTGAATTATTAAAAGAATTATCTGATTTAACCGGAAACGCTTACAGAATAGGAATTACAGGTCCGCCGGGAGCCGGTAAATCCACAATTACCAATGAACTTATTAAACTGCTGCTTAACCAAAATAAATCTGTCGGAATAATTGCTGTTGATCCTACAAGTCCTTTTACCGGCGGTGCGGTTTTAGGCGACCGGATTAGAATGAATGAAATAGGTATTAAACCGAACGTGTTTATTAGAAGCATGGCTACACGCGGTAGTTTGGGCGGACTAAGTATTAAAACTATTGATGCTGCCGATATTCTTGATGCTGCCGGATTTGATTACATAATTTTTGAAACTGTCGGAGTCGGACAATCGGAATTAGACATTGCTAAAACTGCCGATACAACAATGGTGGTTCTTGTTCCGGAATCTGGCGATTCCGTTCAAGCTATGAAAGCAGGACTTATGGAAATAGCAGACTTTTTTGTAATGAATAAAAGCGACCGACCCGGAGCTGAAACTGCTATTTTATCTTTGCAGACTACCTTAATGCTGCGTGACCATGATGAAAATACTTATCTTCCTAAAATTGTTAAGTGTATCGCATCGGAAGGCAAAGGAATTACAGATTTGTTGGAAGAAATTAAATTACATCATAAATTTTTAGTTGATTCCAACCAATTTGAAGAAAGAAGAAAGAAAAACACCAGAATTAGAATTAAAGAAATTGTAGAAAGAAACTTAGCTATCGATATTTGGAGTAAACAGCGAAATAATTTATTAGATAATAATTCCTCCTCACCTTATGTAACTGCCGAAAAAATTATAGAGCATTATAAGAAAGAAATTTTAGAAGTTAAGAATCAATAAATCAAAGTTATCTTATCTAAAAAATAATATCTTCATGAAATTTCTGATAAATTGAGGATTTGTTCATGGTGAGCGGAGTCGTGCCACGATATTAGACTATTTTTACACTGCGACTTTGCTCAGAGTGAGAATTATTATTATCAAAGTTTATTTTTATTAGGTTTCTAATTTATCGTTTTTGTGTTTTATCATAGTGAATAAAAAAAATATTTTTTACATTTGCGGGTTTAATTTTTATAAGGAGAATACATGTACGTACCATCGGAAATATTTTTTACCAAAGGTGTTGGAATACACAAAGAATATTTAGCTTCTTTTGAGCTAGCTTTGAGAGATGCTCACATTGAAAAATATAATATTGTAACAGTTAGCAGTATTTTCCCAGTAGGTTGTAGAAGAATTACAATCTCTGAAGGATTAAAGCAATTACAACCGGGTCAAATTATACATGCAGTTATGGCACGCAATGCCACTAACGAACCGAATAGATTAATTGCTTCTTCAATTGGAATTGCCCGCCCGAAAGACACTACTATGTATGGATATTTATCAGAACATCATCCTTTCGGAGAAACCGCAAAAGTTGCAGGCGATTATGCCGAAGACCTTGCTGCATCGATGCTTGCAACAACTCTCGGAATTGATTTTGACCCTGATAAAGCTTGGAATGAAAAAGAACAAGTTTTTAAAATGAGCGGTAAGATTGTTAATACATCTAACATAACACAATCGGCAAAAGGGAATAAAAACGGTTTGTGGACGACAGTAATTTCCGCAGCAATTTTATTACCGTAATACCACAACTGTTATCCCGATATTTTTATTACTAGAAACCTCAGAAAAATTAAAAAGGTCAGTCATTCTTACGTCATCCGTTCGAAATGACAATTTAGTAATATGTTAATTTTTCAGGGGTTTCTACTATTTAGGCAAGTAATTGGTTAAAATAATTTTGTAATATTATGTTTTTTATCTTCGAAGCATCCCAACAAAATGAATGACTAATGCTACCATCAACCCAACAATCATTGGCTCTGTATATTCTAAAATAGTTACTCCACTAAATTGTTTTCTAATAAATAGCCAAATAACACTACTTAATACCGATGCAATAATTTCAGCAAGCGCAAAAACATTACTCACTTTATATTTTGTATAATACGAAGTAATAACCAAAACAATTAATCCCGGAATGCAAATACTACCTATTGTATACCAAAGTTCTACAACGGATTCAAAGAAGTAAGCAATAATTATAGAAACAATTAGAGTTAAAATAATTCCTAATTGGGTAAAGTGAATTATCGATTTATCATTAAAAGATTGTATAATTGAATGGTTGAATGATTTATTATTAATATTTACTTTGCTTGACAATAATTTATATATAAAATCTCTGCTGAATGTAGTTGCACTTAAGAAAATAAAACTGTTTAATGTAGATAAAACCGTAGCAATTAGTGCAGCAAAAAAAATCCCTTTTAGTCCCGGTGAAAGTATTTTTTCAGCTAAATGCGGAAATGCTAAAACCGGGTTATTTAAATTAGGAAGAATCGCTCTGGAGTATAATCCGGTTGTGTTTGTTAAAAAATCAAAAAATATCCAGAAAAAAACAGAGATGATTATTCCCCATTTTGCTATTTTACCTGTTTTTGCCGAATAACACCTTTGATGAAATCCCGGGTCTGTGAACGTCCATAAAGCAATTAAAAACCAAACAACAATAAATGTGAATGAAGTTCCTCCGGTTATAGATAAGTGATTCTGCGGTAATGAGTTAGTAAGATAATTTAATCCGCCGTAATTTATATATGCAACAAAAACTATCAAAATAAAACCAAGGAACATAACAATAAACGAAAAAGCATCAGCCCAAATATTTGATTTATAACCTCCTTTTATTAAATAAACACTTGAAACAAGAGCACTAATAATTAAAGAATAGAAATAATTTATATCAAAAATAAGTGAAATAATTTGAGCTAATATAAGTAAATAAGGTGCAGGAGAAACAAGTATAAAAATAATTACTGCTGAAAGTACCCCTACTTTTCTTCCGTAAATTTCTTCCAATTTATCCGGAATTGTAAATAATGAGGCTGAACGAATTTTTTCCGCGAAAAAAACAGCAAAAATTATAGCAAAAATATAATAAGGAAAACCTTGAGTTAACCAGCTCACTATCCCAAAGCGATACGAAAACTCTCCTACTCCAAGAATTCCTCCATACCCAGTAGCAACATTTGTTAAGATGAACAGTGTTAGTCCAACTTTTCTACCGGATAACAAATAATCGTCATCAGTTTTTCCAGATTTTAGCGATGCGAAAAAACCAATTAAAATTATTGAAACTAAAAATCCAATAATTATTACAATATCTAACGGACTAAAAGAGATCATTTTTAATTAATGTTTTAAAATCTCTAATTATAAAAATAATTCCACCGGTAATTTTTAAGCTGACTTTATTTGTTGTTGCAACATTACTGGTACTTTCTTTTTGTCCAAATGGAAGTGCAATATTTTTAAGCGGGTATTTTAATCCTTTAGAAGTAATTTTTGTTTTCACATCAAACCCGTAAAGTGAAATCACTTCATTTTTCAAAGTTGGGAAATCAATTGTTCCCGAATAAGCTCTAAGAAAAGATTTTTTATGTAGTATTGAGATATTTATTTTATCGAAAAATTTAATGACTATGCCCAAATTACAAAATGAATGATCAAGTCTATCACCTGTAGCACCGAGAAGAATAACATCTGTAAATTTTTTCTTAATTAAGAACTTCAATGCTTTTTCAACATCCGTATCATTTTGTCTTTTTAACTTAATTATAGAGGCTTTTTTGTTGAAATATTTTAAATTTTCTTTAGAAATTGAATCTAAGTCACCAATTATATAATCAGGAATAATATTTAATTTTCTGGCAGAATTTGCCCCGCCATCAGCACAAATAATTTCCGCATAGCCTTTTTTTTGTAAATACTTAATTTCACTTTTTTTCGGAACATCTCCGTTTGCTATAATAATTGCTTTTTTCATAATGTTCTTTTACTCTTTCAATCCTTCGATGTTAGCACTATGCTTGTTCATCTTGGTTAATTAAAGGTTTAGTCGTAACTAATTTATGCATTATTATTTTTTTAAAATAAACAGATTGCAAGCAATCTGTTTTACAATCCTAATTTTAATCCAATTAAAAAGTTTCTTTCAGCGGCGGGGAAAAAATCTCCACCGGTTGCATAAGCAGCGTACAAATTATCAAAAATATTGTTCACTTGTACAAAGACTCTTATCTTTTTAAATACCGGATTCAACTCAAATTCATAACTTCCCATAAAATTCATTACAAAATATGCATCAACTCTATTATCAGTATAATTTGTTAAATCCGGAAACTGTAATAATAGCTTACTTAATCGGTTGTCATAATTATCTGTGAAATACTCACCGACATATTTATTACTCAGTTCAAAAGATAATCCTTTAAACTTTCCTTTAAAGATTGCATTCATTGTGATATCCGGAAAACCGGCAATTTTATTATTACTTAAATCAATTTTTTGATCCTGTATTGCAATAGAACTTAGAATATCTGTTGCTAAATAAGTACTCCCCTCACTAATTCTGTTTCTGCTAAAAGATGTATTAAAAATGAAACTAAAATATTTACTTAAACGAATCTGTCCCTCAATTTCAATTCCTGCATGAATAGTTTTTTCAATATTGCCGGTAATAGGCTGACCAAATCTATCAAGCTGACCTTTTTTTACAATTTCATCATTAAACAGCATATAGAATAAGTTAACGTCAAATGAAAGCAACGCATTGGCATATCGTGCTCCCACTTCAA
>JAJRZB010000359.1 GCA_024275455.1 Bacteroidota bacterium
TTCGGTATAAATACAATTGCAAAGGGATTGTATTCTACAGCATTGTGTAATTCAACTTCAGCAACAAATAATGCTGCTTTCTCAATAGGGTCATTTACCAAAGCTTCAGGTATAGCTTCAGCATCAATGGGATTTACAACAAACGCCGATGCCTATGCTTCTTTAGCAATTGGAAGATATAATATCGGTGGTGGAACAGCGGATAGCTGGGTGTCAACGGACCCGGTTTTTGAAATAGGAATAGGAGCTGATGCTTCAAATAAAAATAATGCATTAACAGTATTAAAAAATGGTAATGTTGGTATTGGCGATGAAACACCTTCATACAAATTAGAAATAAAAGCAGCTAGTGGAAATGATGCACTAAAGGTAAGAGTAGGTACAGCAGGTAAACTTACTGTATTCTCAAATGGCTGAACTTCTATCGGTACGGATGCAACAGCCCCCGCTAACGGTTTATTAGTTTCCGGTGATATAAGAAATACCGGTGGTTTGCTGCATTCATCCGATAAGCGATTCAAAACTAATATTAAACCGCTTAAAGATGTTTCTGAAAAAATAATGAAGATTAGAGGAGTTTATTACGACTGGAAGAGAGAAGAATTTCCCGAAAGAAATTTTACCGACAGAAAGCAAATTGGGGTAATAGCACAAGAAGTGGAAAAAGAATTTCCGGAATTGGTTAGAACCGGAGAAGACGGTTATAAGAGTGTAGATTATACAAAACTGACTCCTATATTGATTGAAGCTCTTAAAGAACAACAAACAAAAATCAAGTATCAAGATATAAGAATCAAAAAATTAGAAGAATATAACAGAAAATTAGTTTCAGTAATAAACGAAATAGAGATTATTAAGTCTGCATTAAATAAAATGCAAAGAGAAAATGCAGAAGTTAAAGTAAGCAGTAAGTAAATGGTTATGTTTTTTAAAATCTCCGGGGTTTTCAAAATCTCGGAGGTTTGGATAAACCGGTAGCATAAAATATGTAAATGTCCAATCAGATTTACCCCTTCTTTCTTCAATTATCCAATCTTATTTCAATCACTCAACATTCATTCCTCACTACCCAAACGTGTAGTTGTGCAGACTAATTTGAAAACGTAAATTACAACCAAGAAAAGACAAATAGTCTTTTATGTAAACAGACCCCAAAAGTAAGAAATAGAAAGATTAAGAATGAAAAATTATTGATAAATAAATAGAGGTATAAAATGAAAATAAACAAGCAGAAAAAAGAATATAAAACCTTATCATCAAACTGGACGAGAAGGAATTTCTTAAACAGGGAAATACTACTTGACCATACTATAACATTAATTGTTGTGTTTTTTTTGTTACTGTTTTTCACAGCTTTACAACTAAGTGCCCAAGAAGCAAATAAGGATAATAAGAACCAAACAACAAAAAGCATAAAAGCTCCAAACTCAACACAAGCAACCGGTGACACTGTTTCTGTGAAAGATGAAAACGGCAATGTATTAATGACAATAACCGATGAAGGTTCTGCCGGTTCAATAAAA
>JAJRZB010000031.1 GCA_024275455.1 Bacteroidota bacterium
GCATATTCGGTTTTTCCATCTGATGTATAGGAGTCATTAATTTGCTGAGAAGGTAAACTATACGTAACTTTTGTAATTTTAACCGCAACATTTGGAGATGCAGTAAAAATTACAACTTCATCCAAATTTCCATCCTGATTTAAATCATATTGCCCGGTAATAATTCCTATGGTTATGGTAACATTATCATTTCCTCCCAGATTTGGTCCAAGCGGGTTTATATCTCCATCCTTTGAATTATTACTACAAGAAGAGGTAATAATTAATACTAAAAATGCTAAATATATTTTTAATTTTTTCATATCAAATTCCAATAATAAATTTTTATACACCATTAAATTTGTGTAAAATAACTTAAAAACTTTTGTATAACAGTTAATTCAAAATGTGAAATTTACATGCTACTGCAGCTTGAAATGTTATAACCTTTGCACTAAAATCTTCTATTACATCAGTAATACCATATCGGAATGTTAATTGAGGCGTTAAAGTTATTAATTGTGATAATCTAATATCATAACCTGAACCTGTGACAAGTGCAAATCTAGTGTTTGTATTTTTTAGTGTTTCTTTCACTTTAAATGATTGCTGCTGACCATTATTAAAGGTGTTTATTACTTTTATATTGCGTTCAGCAGATAAATTAAATCCTAAAGCCGGACCAAATACAAAATAGACACCTACTGGCAGTCTGAATTTAAACAAAGTTTCAAGTTGAAAATAAGCCAAACTAACATCTGTATCTTGACTTTGATTAAATCCTTGTTGAGGGACGGGAATAGTTAAAGCAAAACTACTACTTCTGTTATCGTAAAAAGCTAAGGTTGTAAGGACACCTAAACTTCTGTCCTGATTAAATGTCATATCTATCTGTCCTGCAAAAAGAAGTCCGAGACCACTTCCTCCGTTATCAAGATCCGAGCCATTCATAAGATTAAGGTTTAATCCTAAAGCCGGACCAACAGACATTCTAAATTGTGCATTTGAGATAGATGTAACTATAAAAAAAAGCATTATAGTTATTAAAATATTAATAGATTTTTTCATTTTTCCTCAGTTTGTAGTTATTTATAGTTTAATTACGAGTAGTTATCGTAATTGGGGTAAATATTTTTGCTCCCACCTGTACATGCGTAAAAAGTACAAGAATTGGCTCATTTAATATTTACAAGAGGATGTGTGATAATTTTTTTGTTGAAAAAACGGCAAAAGAAGAATTTATATTAAAGAATATTTTGGTAGTTGGGAAGATTAATTAACTGTGTAGTATTTTTACTTCACTTATAATTTCATTCCGTAAGCTATTGATTTATCGTATTCTTTTATAACTTTAAATCCAACTCTTTCGTAAAATTGAATTGCTCCGGTATTTGTTTTCCCGACCTCAAGATGAAGTCCTATAATATGTAGTTGTTTTAATTTAGTAATAAAAGTATAAATAAGTTTTTTACCCATTCCCATACCTTGTGGTTCCGGCAACAAATTAATATGCAGGTGAGCAGGATAGTCAGAAAGTTCATTTTTTAAATAACTTTCGTTATGAATAAGCCTAATTATATTAGCATCTTTTGTTTTATCATTTTGTTCCGGAATCTTATACCGTTTCCTTAAAATGGGCAACCAATATTTGTTAAGCCATTTATAGTAATTAATAGTATCGCTAGTTCCTAAAATATATCCGTACGGTTTTTCATTTAAAGTTAGAATAAATGTAAGATCAGGTTCAAAATTGGCATAAGGAGCGGCAAAATATTGACCAACTAAAAACGGGTCCTTATAAAGTTGTGTAGCATCTTTTCCGCTGTCAGCGGTTTTCAAACATATTTTATAAAGATAAGGTAAATCGGTTGGATGGAAATTTCTTATTTGAATATTAGCTTCTGTGGTTCGCATAAAATCTATATCTCATTGGTAATTTCTACTAGTTTATTAATTGTCTTCCAATTTCTTGTAGTTGCTGAAATTTTTAATTTATTCTCAAAAAAATTATTTGTAAACTTTGTTCGTCCAAAACCATCCGGGCAGTATAAATAAATTTGTTTATCCATTATAATAAATTTATCATTTTTACTTTTATATTCGGCAAGTAATTCAATTAAAGATTTTTCCGGAAATGAATGTAAAAATGTAACATAAACTTTTGAATAATCTAAATCTTTAATCTTTCTAAAAGGATCTTTTGTAATAATGTCTTCTATTTCTTCTTTTTGTTTTATTAAAGTGTTTACCGAAAAGTTGTAGCTATTTTTGATTGCTTCTTCAATTTTATTTTTTATGGTTGATTTGCTTTTAATTGAAGTCTTAAAAACAATATTACCGCTTTGAATATAGGTGCGTACATTTGAAAAGTTTAGTGATTTAAATAAATTTTGTAGATCCGCCATTTTTATTATTTTCTGACCACTAACATTAATTCCTCTTAGAAGTGCAATATATTTAACCATATTTAGGCTAATTTATAAATTGATTCTTCAACATCAACATTTCTAATTTGAGAAAAAGTTATATCATTACCAATATAGGAAAAACCACATTTTTCAAGAACACGAACAGATCCAACGTTATCCTTTGCCGTTCTCGCGTGCAGAGGTCTAACTTTAATTAATTTAACAAACTCATTTAATGCTGCGGTTGCTATTCCTTTTCCCCAAAATTCTTTTCCTATCCAGTAATAAACTTCTCTCTCACCAAATAAAATATAACTTCCAATCTGTCCGGCAATTTTATTTTGGTACAGGATGGTTTTAATTATTATACTATCATCTGAAAGAATTTTTTTCCAGTGCTTATCAAATACTCTTCTATTATTGGGGTCGCGGGAAACAAAAGCAGCCATATAATTTGCTTCTTCATCCTGTTGCTGGGTAAAAAAAATCGGAAGATCACTTTTTTTAACTTTCCTTAAAGACACTTTATTGTTTTGTTTCATCTATTTCTCATTTCGGAATAAAGTTGATATAAAAAATATGTTTTCATTATTATAGAATTTTTCTAAACGGTAAAACTTTTATTTAGCAAACAATTATTTAGTAAGCTACGTAATTATTTTTTAATATTCATGTTAAATCTTTGGTAAATTTATTTTTAAGTTTGGCATTTAAAGAATAACCTTACTTTATTTGCTAAGGTCTATAAAGCAAACTTCTCTATTTTTTTTGTGTTAATCGTAAAGTTAGAGAAATGTGTTTTTATAAAATACTTCAAATAGTGTTTTATAATAAACATGTAATAATAATAATTTAAAAATCCAGCTCTTCTATATTGGTTTATTAAAATCAAAAGAAAAGGAAAACAAACATGGGTTATTTTACCAAAGACTTCATTCTTTTTTTAAAAGAATTAAATAATAACAACAATAGAGAATGGTTTGCAGAAAACAAAAAAAGGTATGAACAATCTGTAAAAACTCCGTTCGAGAATTTTATTCAGGATATGATTTTTAGAATCCAGGAAGATGATGAAAATCTTATGATTACACCAAAAGAAGCAATATTTAGAATTTATCGTGATATTAGATTTAGCAAAGATAAAACACCTTATAAAACACATGTATCGGCTGTAATTGTTAACGGAGGAAGAAAAAACTATACGGATCCCGGTATTTATTTAGAGTTAAATTCTAAAGTACTCAGGTTTTACGGAGGCATTTATCAAATGACAAAAGAACAACTGCAAAATGTTAGAAATTATATTGCTTCTAATCTTAATGAGTTTGCATCGTTACAAAAAGATAAAAAATTTAAAAAATATTTTGGCGGTATACTGGGTGAAAAAAACAAGAGAATACCCAAAGAGTTTACAGACATAGTTGAAATAGAACCGCTTATTGCAAATAAACAGTTTTACTATTTTAGTGAAATGGAAATTAATAAAATACTTAGCAACAGTTTAACTAAAGATCTAATGAAAATTTATTCAGCAGTAAAACCAATGAATAGATTTTTAAAACAAGCGTTAAACTAATTTATTATAACAACCATTCTTTGGGGAGAAGATCTAAAATGAGAATTATAATTAGTGTATTTGTTTTTCTGTTTTTAATTAATAATAAAAATTCAGCACAGAATACAAAACTTTATATTCCTCTAAATATTCAAAAAGCAATTGATAGTGGAACAAGATCTAACAATGGTAAACCTGGTATAAATTATTGGCAGAATAAATCTGAGTATAAAATCAATGCAGAGATTCTACCGGATAGTGGTTATTTAATTGGCAACGAAGTTATAACATATCACAATAACAGCCCAGACACACTTAATAATATTGTTATCCGTATTTACCAAGATATTGCTAAAATTGGAGCAGTAAGAGATTGGTATATAGGTATGGAGGGCTTAAACAAGGAAGTAAAAATTAATTACCTTATTATTAGTGATGATACTCTCGATCTTTCCCCTAAGAGCAAAAATGTTAAAAGAGGCTCTACAAATCTTTCGGTAAGATTAAATAAACCTTTAGCCCCCAAAGCAAATGTTGAAATAAAAACAGGGTGGGAGTTTAAAATTCCTAAAAAGTTTAAAATTAGAATGGGAGATTATGGCAATGGCAATCTTTATGTTGCATACTGGTATCCTGAAGTAGCAGTGTATGATGATATTGATGGATGGGATAGACTTGATTATCAAGGTTCGGTAGAGTTTTACAATGACTTTTCCGATTTTGATATTTCTTTAAAAGTCCCGGCAGGTTATGTTCTTTGGGCTACAGGAGATTTACAAAATGCTAAAGAAGTTTTAAGAGAAGACATTTATAATAAGTATAAAAAAGCTCAACAATCAGATGAAACGGTAAATATAATTACACAGCAAGATTATGAGAAAGGTATAGTTACATCTTCAAATGAATTTAATACATGGCATTTTATTGCAAAGAATGTTACTTCCGCAGCTTTTGCAATGAGCAATAGCTATAACTGGGATGGCGCTAGCGTAGAAGTTGATAACAAAACAGGGAGAAGAGTGCTAACAGATGCAGTGTATCCGGATAGTACAATTCATTGGGATAGTACAGCACAATATGCTCGTTCAACAATTGAATATTTGTCAACTGAACTTCCCGGTTATCCATATCCTTATTCACATGCAACATCATATTGCAATGGCAGAAGAGGAGGAGGAATGGAAAGTCCGATGATGGCTAACGATGGTGCTACACTAGGAAAAAGCAGGCATATCGGATTAATTTTTCACGAAATAGCTCACAATTATTTTCCGTTTATTATGGGAACAAACGAACGAAAATATGCATGGATGGATGAAGGCTGGGCTTCTTTTTTACCGATGGAAGTAGTAAACAAGTATGTGCCTGAAGCAGATTATGGGAAATATTATGTAACAAGTTTATCAAGATCTATTGGTAACGAATCTGAACTTCCGCCAATGGTTCCTTCTTATTCTTATAAAGGAAGATATGCAAGAACCGGTTTTTACACAAGACCTGCAACAGCTTATTATGAACTGAAAGAATTATTGGGAAAGGAATTATTTAAAAAAGCCTTGTTGGAATATATGAATAGATGGAATGGAAAGCATCCGATTCCTATTGACTTCTTTCAAACTTTTAATGAAGTAGTCGGAGAAGACTTAAGCTGGTTTTGGAATCCTTGGTTTTATGAATTCGGGTACCCGGATTTAGCTGTTACAGAAGCCGAAAATGGTAATGGATTTGTAACTGCCAAAATTGAAAAAATAGGCAATATACCAACACGTGTTAGTATTACTTTTGAATTTGAAGACGGTACTAAAAAGATTATTCATAAATCATCAAGGGTTTGGAGTAATAGCAAAAATGAATTTAATATAAGATTAGATTCTAAAAAGAAAGCTGTTAAAATTACTGTTGGTAACGATTATACAGTTGATACCGTTAAAAAAAATAATGTTTATGAATTTTAAATTTTTAAAATTTAGTTAAGATGGCAAAATAATGATTAATAAATGTTTTATAATTTCATTATGGTTTTCGTGTTTAATTTATAGTTCAATCTTTGGACAAGTTAATTTTCAGTCAGATTCATCGATAACAGAATCCATATATAAGTTAAGGTTAAACTCTTTTGATATAGAACCATTATTTGCGCTAAAAATGCCATTACTTAACAATAATTATTCAAAGTATTTTTTTTACAAATTCAAAAATCTTGATCAATCGCCAAAATTTAATTTATTAGAAAATTTTCGCATACAGAAAGAAATGACTCAATCTCTTAAAATATATAGGCAGGGTTTTAATAAAAATAATTTGGGAATGTTGGGAGAAATACTTGGTTATACAAATGCAGCCGCAACAATTGGACTGGCAATTTATCATATTTCAAAATATCCGAAAAAATATGGTCTTAAATAATTTCCAATGAATAATACTAATAAATTCCAAACCGGAAACATCTTTTTAATTTCTCTTGCACATTTTATACATGATGTTTACTCCTCATTTTTAGCCCCAATTTTACCGTTACTTATTGAAAAATTAAGCATGTCATATACCCTTGCGGGGTTTTTAACAATTGCACAGAGATTGCCTTCTTTATTTAACCCGTTGGTTGGTTTACTTGCCGATAAAGTAAGTCTGAAGTATTTTGTAATTTTCTCGCCTTCCATAACAGTTGTTGTTATGAGTTTATTAGGTTTAGCGCCAAGTTATATTTTCTTAATAATTATTTTACTCGTTATGGGAGTAAGTGCTTCTATGTTTCATGTGCCCGCTCCTGTAATGATAAAACATATTGCAGGAGACAGAATTGGCAAGGGTATGAGCTTTTTTATGCTTGGTGGTGAATTAGCTCGTTCAGTTGGACCAATTGTAATTTTAGGTGGTGTTTCTTTATGGGGATTAGAAGGCACATACAGACTTATTCCATTTGGCTTAGTTGCATCAATAGCACTTTTTTTCAGATTTAAGAATATAACAGTAAAAAAATCTACGGAAGAGATTAAAACTAAAAAAGTAGTTTTAGCTATTAAAAAATCACTACCACTTTTTATAATAATTTTTGGAATAATATTTTTTAATTCAATTCTTAAGGGAACTTTAACAACATTTCTCGCAGTGTATTTAACTGACAAAGGGGAAAGTCTTTGGTATGCGGGGATATCACTTTCTATTTTTCAATTTGCCGGAGCCGCCGGAACTTTTTTTTCGGGAACAATTTCAGATAAAATTGGAAGAAGAAAAATTTTAATTATTGCAAGTTTTCTCAATCCTGGTTTATTATTTCTTTTTATTATTTCAAACACTATAGTATCCTTTTTTATTTTGCTTCTGCTCGGTTTTTTTCTTTTTTCTTTTACACCTGTATTGCTGGCCTTGGTAAACGAATCCACATCGGAATTTCCGACGTTCCTAAATGGAATATTTATGACAATAAATTTTTTAACAAGTGCTGTAGCTATTGCCATTATTGGTTTTTCTGCTGATATGCTTTCCCTTCACACAACATACTTGTTAAGTGCAGTAACTGGTTTAGGAACAATACCTTTTGTGTTTATGCTAAAAAAATAATATTTCTTTTGTTCGGCATACAATATTTATCCACTTCTCTCGTTTACTTATATATAGGAATTAGAGACGCATGATTGAAAGTATACTTATCGATAAATGTAAAGCCGGTGATAGTCGTGCATTTAAACAATTGATTAAGGGTTACCATAAACAATTATTGGGCTATTTTGGGCGTTATAGTTGTAACCAGTTTGACGCAGAAGAGATGTTACAAGAAACCTTAATTAAGGTATGGAGCGGATTGAAGAAATACAACGAACAGAGAAAATTTAGTTCTTGGTTATTTACCATTGCTCATAATGTAGCTGTTGATTCTGTTAAACAAAAAAGGCACATTATGGTTTCTCTAGATATAGTTAGAAATAAAAGCAGTATGAGTAAGCCGGATGAAGAAATAATACGAAATGAAACGGTTGAGCTAATTAATTCTTCTATTAATAATCTTTAGGAAAAACAGAAAGAAGTATTTTTATTAAGGCAACATGGCGGATTGCAGTTTAAGGAAATCTCCAAAATAATGAATGAACCGTTAAACACAGTAATTAGTCATATGCACTATGCAGTTAAGAAAATAAAAAGACAATTGGAAACAGAAAATGAACCAAGAACGAAATCAGTTATTTAAAGAATTTGAAAAAGAAATGTGGTTGTATCTTGATAAAGATTTACCTGAAACACGGTTAAAGTTTTGGAAATTAAAACTAAAAGAATACCCTGAACTAAAAAAGTATTTAGAAGATTATAATAATATTTCTGAAAAGTATAATTGGACAACACAATTTAGTATCAGTGAGGAGAAGTTAAATCAAATTATAGATAAAGCCGTACAGAAGACATCTGTTTGGAATAAGATTAAATATTTCTTCAATAATGTTTTTGGAAATGAACATGAAATAGCATTTGGTAAAATAGCTTTTGCCAGCGTTCTGATTGTAGCGGCAATTCTAATATCGGTTTTTACAGATAGAACTAATCGAGTTTTAAAATTTACAGACACAATAAATTCTGAAATACTTGATTGGGATGGAGATTATTTTGAAAATAAAATTGGCAACGTAAGTAATTTATTAAAACTTATTGCTGATGATGATTATAAAAAATATTCAAAATATAAATTGAGGTCGAATGATATAGGCAAGAATATTAACCTCATTGAAAATAATATAATAGAATTAAAAAGAGAAATTATAAATAGCGAACTATAAAAAGTAGAGGTAAAAGTGAAAACATCTTATTTAACATCAGTACTATTAGTCATATTGTTAGCTCCGATAATTATCTTTGCACAAGAAGACTCAACATTTATAGAACCTCCGGCTCCGCCCAAATTTGATTTCGATTTTCGAAGTTTTCCGGGAATGACCCCAAAAGAAGAGAAAGCTTTGCTTAAATCATTAAAAAAAGATTTACGCAACGAGTTAAAAGTTATTAAGGAATTTAATAAAAACAAATATTTTGGTTTTTTAAGAGAATCGCAATTTAAAAATATGAATTTCCCATTTATTGTAAAGCGTGAAAAACTAATACAGCAAAGGGAAAGAGAGATTTTCGAACTTGAAGTTAAAACAGAAGCTCTTGCAGCTAAGTTTGAAAAAGCGAATAAAAATGAAAAAGAAAATATTAAGCGGAAATTAAGAGAGCGGTTAAATGAATTATTCGATATAAAAGAAGAGAATCGTAAACAAGAGGTTGAAGAGTTGCAGCAAGAATTAGAAGAACTTAAAAAATCATTAAAGGTTCGACTTAACAATAAGAATGAAATTATTAATAGAAGATTACAAGAACTTTTACATGAAGATAAATATCTTGAATGGGATTAATAGAAAAACCTGTGTATAATAATTCTTACTTTTACTTTGAAATTAAATAAAAATATTTTAATTTATCGGTCAAATCTTTAACCAATCAAAATAAAAGGAGTACCAATGGGAAAGTTAGACGATACAGTAGAACTACTTAAAAAGAATATGACCGAAAAATTAGGCATGTCTCGTGTTGATGTTAAGTTGCTTCATGCAATTGCTAAGTC
Organism: Bacteroidota bacterium; assembly: GCA_024275455.1. Classification (GTDB taxonomy): domain Bacteria; phylum Bacteroidota; class Ignavibacteria; order Ignavibacteriales; family Melioribacteraceae. The sequence goes on from JAJRZB010000031.1 coordinate 9,533, forward strand.
TCAAGGACCATCACTTTATAAAGCTGATGCTGCTAAAGTTGCTTGCTCAGATAAAAAAGAACTTGAAACTGTAAAAAAGAATTTTTGTATAAAAAAATTAGGAATGAAAGACTCTCCTAAATTAGATGAAGCAATTAAACAAGTTTGTGCTGAAATGGGTGCAAGAAATAGAAATAAATATAGAACTATTTTTTATTACCTTTTAACAAAGAAATTGAAAAAGAGCAAAGTTTTTGTTTAAAATTTATTTTCTTGTTTTATTTTTGGCCCAACAATAGTTGGGTCTTTTCTTTTTAAATAATTTATACTTCGGATAAAATATTCTCTATTGGTTTTGTATTGCCAAAGAAAGATAGTAATTTCATCATAACAGATTCTACAACAGTATCAGGACAAGATGCCCCGCTTGTTAAAACAATTCTCACTTTCGAATTTTTATTCAAATAGTTTTTAGAAACCTTCTCTGTTTTTTTGCTGGTATCAAAATGTTGAATTTCATATTCTGATAGTAATTTAGTCTCGTCCGAAATAAAGTACGTGGGAAATTTTTCTTCAAGAAGCTCAACAATGTGTGAGGTGTTCGAACTGTTATAACCACCAACTACTATGGCCAAATCAACTTCTCTTTTTAAAAGTTCAAGAGTAGCTTGTTGATTATCATTTGTAGCATAGCAAAGGGTATCCCTTGTATCTGCAAAATGTTTATCAATCTCATTTTCACCGTATTTCTTAACCATTACTTTTCTTAAGCAATTGGCAATCTCTTGTGTTTCAGTAGCAAGCATTGTTGTTTGATTAACCACCCCGACTTTCACTAAATCTTTTTTAACGTCAAAACCCTTTGAATATTTCTTTTCGAAAATATTATAAAACTCGGAACTTTCTATTTCACCCATAATTATTTTTGATAATAGTTTTGTCTCTTTTATATCTCTAATAATTACACTTGGAGAATTTTCCTTTGCATGAGAAAACGTTGCTTTTGTTTCTTCATGTTTTACTTTGCCGTGTATTATTACCGTAAAATCATCTTTACCAAGTAATGCCGATTTTTTCCAAACCTTTTCCACAAAAGGGCATGTAGTATTATATTTAAGTGTGTCAATATTTCTATCACTTAAAATTTTTTCTGTTTCAAGCGTTGTACCAAAGGCGGGTATAATCACAATGTCATCAGATGATATTTTATCCCAACTAATGTTTTGATTTCCCAAAGTATCGAAAATAAACTCTATTCCGTTTTTTTGTAAATCATTATTAACCCCTTGATTATGAATCATCTCACTTAAAAGGAATATTTTTTTATCCGGATTATCTTGAATTGTTTTGTAAGCTATTTCTATAGCATTTTCTACACCATAACAGAAACCAAAATGTCTTGCTAAAAATATTTGCAATGGTCCAAAGTCTAATACGGTAGGGCTAAAATCCTTTTTATAATGATCCCGTTCTTTACGGAGTTCTTTTATTTTTTGTATGAAAGAACTTTTATAGTAGAAAGGAATATCAAAGTCCTTCATTATTTAGTCTCTTTAATGGTTGGTTTGGTATTTATTGAGAAACGTATTTTTATTTTTTCCCATTCAATTATAACATCAGCAATATATGGCGACTTATATTCAAAACTATATTTAAGTCTTTCAGTAAAATGATTTTCTTGCGGAGTGACATAAAACCTTAATAAGTCTTCTTCCTGGTTGTACTTAAACGCACCCCATTGGTCATATACTTTGTTAAGAATAACCACCCACTTACTTTTTGTTGGGATAAGAAAGAATGAATATTTTCCGGCTGGAACATAATTGCCATTAACAAGAACATCATTGCTAAATTCAATTGTAGTTGCTTCATTTGCTCCGGCTCTCCAAACAGTATCATAAGAAACTAATCCACCCCAAATTTTTCTTCCTTTTACTCCCGGTGATCCGTAATGAATTTCTACATCCGTATAACCGATTGTTTGTCCAACCATTGCTTTAGGACTTAATCTTGGAACTTTATTTTGAGAATACACAATTGTTGTAATTAAGAAAATTAAAATGAAAGTTTTAAAACATATTTTCATATTTTACTCAGAATAGTTTTATTGCCAATAATAAAATTTACTAATTTAAATATTTAATTCCGATGCATAATATAAGCTATTGATTTTTTCTTGCATTCCTCTTATGCCTTGCAACCCTCCTGTATGCAGAGCAATAATTGTAGAACCGTTTTTTATTTCACCCTTTTTGATCATGTCATAAATTCCATAAATCATTTTTGATGTATAAATTGGGTCTAACAAGATGTTGTTAACTTTTCAAACTCTTTCATATATTTAATCTGTTCCGGTTTTATTTTTGCAAAACCGCCAAAATGATAATCCAATTTTATTTGCCAATTATTGTATTCTTTATTGGAATGTTTTTTTACATATCCCTTTATATTATTTTTTAGAAAACTCGCTCCTTTTAAAGCAGAAACACCAATCGCTGTTTTCTTACCGTCTAAACCGCAAATTATTCCTGATAGTGTTCCTCCTGTTCCGCAAGCGGAAACAACATAATCAAAATCAATTTTAATATCTTTAATAATTTCTGTTCCGCCTTTAACTGCAAGATTATTTGTTCCTCCTTCCGGCACTAAATAAAATTCCCCGAATTTTTCATGTAGCTTTTCTATAAATTCCGGTTCGTTTTTTTTTCTATAATCGGTTCTGCTTACATAGTGGATTTTCATGCCGTATTCAGTTGCATCTTTTAGAGTTGGGTTTAGCGGTAAATGTTCTTCACCTCTGATTATTCCTATTGTATTAAACCCGAATATGTTTCCTGCTTTGGCTGTTGCATGAATGTGATTTGAGTAAGCCCCCCCAAAGGTTAAAAGTGTTTTCACACCTTTATTATTTGCTTAAATTAAGTTATACTTAAGTTTTCTCCACTTATTGCCGGAAATTATTGGATGAGACAAATCTTCACGTTTAATAAAAACTTTAACATCATTGTTTATACCGGGCAAAATTATTTTTTGTAATATCGCTTCATCTTCTTTTATATGTTCTTTAAATTTTGTTAACATTGTTTTTGATTACTTTATGAAAAGAATTTTTCCACCAACAATTGTATAAATTACTTTTGTGTTTAATATTTCTTTATCCGGGATATCTAAAATATTTTTTGAAAGCACAGTGATATCAGCGAGTTTACCGATTTCTAAAGTTCCTTTAAGCTGTTCTTCGAAAGCAGCATAAGCACCATTTATAGTATATGATTTTATTGCTTCAAGTCTTGTCATTTTTTGTTCGGGATAAAATTGTGATCCATCTTTTGTTTTGCGTGTAACAGTTGCGTAGATATTTTGTAGAGGATCAATATCTTCTACCGGTGAATCTGTACCGTTACAAATAGTTGTTCTGTTTTCAATTAAAGATCGCCATGCATAAGCTCCAATTTTTGCTCTTCCTTTCCCGAGTCTTTTTTCAACAAAAGGAGCATCGGAAGTGCAATGTATTCCCTGCATTGCTGCAATTACTCCAAGTTTATTGAATCTCGGTATATCCTTCTTGGATAAGTGCTGAGCATGTTCCACTCTCCATCTTAAATCCTTTTTATCAGGGTTCTTGTTAAAAATATCCTCATAAATATTTAATATTACTCTATTTCCCTTGTCACCGATTGCATGTGTGCAAATTTGAAAATCATTTTCCAAAGCTAATTTGGCAACGTTTTTTATTTCCGATAATGGGGTAACATTTAGTCCCGATTGATCGGGGGCATCTTTGTAAGGACTTAACAGCCATGCACCTCTAGAGCCAAGAGCGCCATCGATATAAAGTTTAACAGCTCTTACAGTTAAGTGATTATTTTTATAGCCGACAGTTTGATATGCTCTTATTGAGTCTTTTAAGGAATTATAATCTTCTAAAATCATTTCATAAAGTCTAATTTTAAGCTGATTACTGTCTGCCATTTCTTTTATAACTTTTAAATCATTAAATGTTGCTCCTGCATCGTGTAAGGTTGTTATCCCTTTAGAAAGACATTCATTAATCGCCATGGTTATGTATTTCTTTTTTTCTTTTAACAAATCTTCAGCAGATTTTTTTAATTGATATTCTCTATATTTTTTTGAAATTAATGTTTCCGCTTCTTCCATAAAAACACCTATAGGTATTCCGGAGCTGTCTTTTATTATTTCTCCACCGCGAGGATTTGGTGTATCAGAAGTAATATTAGCCATTTTCATTGCTTTTTCATTTGCAAAAACTGCATGACCGCTTGCATGAGAAAGCATTACCGGATTGTTTGGAGAAGCTTGACTTAACTTATAATGATATGGAAATCCTCTAACATTTTTTGATGGCTTCGGATTCCATTTCTCTTGATGCCAACCTCTTCCGATTATCCATTCTCCGAATTTTGCTTTAGAAACTGCTTGAGCTACCAAGTAAACAACCTCATCCCAATTTTTGGCTTCCTGCAAGTTCAAAATTATTTGTGCTTTACCTGTACCAGTTAAATGTGCATGACTGTCAATAAATCCCGGTAAAGCGGTTTGGCCTTTTAAGTCGATAACTTTAGTGGAATCATCTATAAATTTTTTTACGGAATTATTAGAACCTATAAACATAATTGTATCACCCGAAACAGCAATAGCTTCTGCCATTGTGTTGTTTGAGTCAACAGTGATAATAGTTCCGTTATACAAAACCAAATCTGCATGATTAACTTCTTTTGAGCAATTTGTTAACACTATGACAAGTATAATGCCTATACTGAGAGTATTAAAAAATTTTAAAAATTTATTTTTCATTTTCCACCTAATTAAAAATTACAGACTACTTGAATTTCTTAACACAATTAAAATAATTACAATGTTAAAAAGTAATACAATTTATAAATTTAAACTCACAAAAATAAAAAGGTAATATGGATTATCAACAAATCAGTTGTAGTTTATTTGATAGAATTGAGAGCTTAGCCGTGACTAAGAGAATTGTGGAAATAACTTACATTTCGGATGAAACTGAGAATAATACCGTAAAAGGATTTATAAAAAATGTATTCTCAGAGAATAAAGCCGAGTATCTTCTAATAAACGGTGTTACTATTAGACTCGATAAAATAAAATCAATTAAAGAGTTATAACTTATGGATAATTCTATTAATAATTTTTTCTATCCTAAAAATTTATGCGTGGTTGGAGCTTCCAGCAAACCGTTAAGTATTGGTTATGAAGTATTAAAATCAGTTAAGTCTTATTCTTTTACCGGCAGAGTTTTTCCGGTTAATCCTAAAGCCGAAAAAATATTGGACTATAAATGTTATAAATCAATTTTGGAAATTGAGGAGCCGATTGATCTGGCTATAGTAGTTGTACCTAAACAATTCGTAGATGAATCAATTGAACAGCTAATTTATAAAAATGTTAAATCAGTAATTTTAATCACAGCGGGCTTTAAAGAAACCGGCGATGAGGGAAAACGGAATGAAGAAAATCTGATTAGAAAAATTAGAAATAACAATCTAAGATTAGTCGGTCCCAATTGTATGGGTGTTATAAACACTCTGGAAGAGATTAAACTTAATGCTACTTTCGTTGCAGAAAAACCGGAACCGGGCGGAATAGGATTTTTATCTCAAAGTGGAGCGCTTGGTGCTGCGGTTTTAAATTCTCTAAGAGAAACAAATATTAAATTTGCTCACTTTATTAGTGTGGGTAATAAAGCCGATGTCTCTGAAAATGATATCCAAAAATTCTGGATGGAAGACGAAAACATTAAAGTTTTAACGTTTTATTTAGAAAGTTTTGAGAACGGACTGGAATTTTTAAAAATATATTCAGAAAAAAATAAAAAGAAACCATTAATTATTCTTAATGCAGGCAAAACAAAAAGTGGAATGCAAGCTGCGTCTTCTCACACCGGTGCACTAAGCAGTAACGATAAAGTTATAAATGCATTATTCAAACAATTTGTAATTATTAGAGCAACTGACCTAAATGAAATGTTCAATACTGCAAAAGGATTTGAGGAATTCCCGATTCCAAAGGGCAGTAAAATAGCTGTAATTACTAATGCAGGCGGACCCGCAATTCTTGCTGTTGACAAACTTGAAGAAAGCGGTTTAATATTAGCCGAGTTATCAAATGAAACAAAATCAAAACTTAGAAAAATAGTGCATCCCGAGGGAAGCATAAACAATCCTATTGATTTGCTTCCGGGAGGTTCTCCGGAAATATATAAAAGAGTTAATGAATTAGTATTAGAAGATAAAAGCGTAGATGCGGTAATTTCCATATTTGTTGAACCTGTTATGGTTGATGCATTTGAAGTTATTGAAACTGTTAATTCAATATATTCTGAAAAACCTATTTACCAAGTTTGTATGCCGCTTCCGGAATTTGGGAAAAGTATAAACAAAACTCTAAAAGAAATATCCCTATTTTCAAACAACCTGAAGACCCTGCTGAAATTATTTCAAACATACTTTTGTATGAGAAAAAAAAGAATTATACGGATTCATTAAATAAAACCGAGTTTGTAAATTCAGGCAAAACATTTTCCAACAATGCTGATGTGTATTTTATAACTCAGAATGAAGTAGAAGCACTTTGCAAAAAATATGAAATTCCTATTGTGGTAAATAATATTTTATCAGAAGAAGACATAAATAAAAATGAAGGCTTAATTTTCCCGTTAGTAGCAAAAGGATTGAACAAAGATGTTGTTCATAAATCTGAACTAAACGCTGTAAAGATAAATATTAAAAATAAAGATGAATTGAATATCGCAATTGATGAAATCAAAAAATCTTTCAATAAAAATAAGCTGGATGTAGAAAGCTATTTGATTCAACCATTCATTAAAACTAAACACGAACTATTAATTGGCGGAGTAAGAGATAATTCATTCGGACCAATAGTAATGTTCGGTTCTGGAGGTAAGTACGTTGAAGTGTTTGAAGATACTGAAATTCGTTCTGCTTATTTAACGGAAGCAGACATTGATGAAATGATTGCGCAGACCAAAATAGGAAGAATACTGAAAGGTGTAAGGGGAGAAAAAGAAACCAATATAAAATATTTAAAAGAAATTATTGAATCAGTATCACAGATGATGATTGAAAACGATAATATTTTAGAAATCGATTTAAATCCACTGATAGTTGATGAAAATAATAATTACCATGCGGTTGATGTTAGGGTAAAAATAAAAGGTAGACTTTCTGCTTATAATAAATAAAATGTTAGTAAAAGAAATTTAATTAAGTAATATTTTTGTAAATTTGTGCATAATAGATTGAGGTTAATTAAATGCTTAACACTAAAAAAATACGTCCAAAATATATTACTGATGAAAAAGGGAAGAAACATTCCGTTGTTTTATCTATCTCAGATTATCAAGAATTACTGGAAGACATAGAAGACTTAGCTGCAGTAGCTGAAAGAAGAAAAGAAACTACAATTTTTCACAAAGAGTTATTAAAAGAGTTAAAGTCTGATGGACTCATATAATATTGTATGGAAGCGTACAGCTGTAAAAGAACTTAAAAAAATAGATAAATCAATTATCAAACGTATTATAAATTCTGTAGAAAAACTATCTAATAATCCTTATCCAAAAGGTTGTAGAAAATTGAAAGGAGCTGAATTTACCTATCGTTTACGAATTGGAAATTACAGAATAGTCTATTCTATTCAGCAGTCGGTATTAATTATTGAAATTGTTAAAATTGGCCATAGGAAAAAAATTTACAAAAAAAGTTAATAACAAAAATTTTAGTTAGCATATCTCATTGCACTTCTTATTTTTTTATCTTTACACATTCCAAATTTAATACTAACGTAATTAATTTATGAAAATAGCATTTGCCTCCAGTGAGGTTGTTCCTTTTGCTAAAACAGGCGGACTAGCAGATGTTTCCGGTGCACTTCCTAAAGAATTGGCAAATCTCGGCAACGAAGTAAAAGTATTTATGCCTAAGTATTATCAAATTAATGAGCATGAACATGGTCATCATTACGATTCTTTAATTGGCGAATTAAAAGTATCCGTTAACGGGCATGAACATTCCGTTCATGTATTTTACGGGAAACTACCTAATTCAAATGTTGATATATATTTTATTCACTACCCCAATTATTTTCACCGCAACAAAATTTACACTAATGATTGGGATGAGGATGAAAGATTTATTTTGTTCTCAAAAGCTGTAATTCAGGTAATGCAAAAACTTGGCTGGGAGCCTGATATTGTTCATACTAACGATTGGCAAACTGCTCTTATACCGGTTTTGTTAAAAGAAAACTATGGCTGGGATAAGTTATTCCACAATGCTAAAACGGTTTTAACCATACATAACATTGGTTATCAAGGAAGGTTTGCTCTAGACTCATACAAAAAAGCAGAATTACCTCCTGAACTTTATGTAAATAACGGTCCCTTAGCTCATGAAGGAGATTCTAATTTTTTAAAAGCCGGAATTTTATACGCGGACATTATTAATACGGTTAGTGAAACATACGCAAAGGAACTTCTTACTTATGAAATGGGTGCCGGCATGGATAGTTACCTTTGGCATAGATATGATGATTTTTACGGAATTATAAATGGTGTTGATTACAGTGTCTGGAATCCTGAGATAGATAAGTATATACCTTATCATTACTCAATGGAAGAGTTCTCCGGTAAATTTAAGGATAAGCAGTTTCTCTTAGAAAAATTTAAATTACCCTTTAATGAACATGTTCCTGTAATTGGAATGGTTTCCCGTTTAGTCAGTCAAAAAGGATTTGATATTATAGAAGATGTGCTTGAAGAATTATTAAACCTTGATGCCCAGTTTGTTGTTTTGGGAAGTGGTGAATCTAATTATGAAAGTATGTTTCAAAAAGCACACAACACTTATCCCAAAAAAATGGGTGTCTATTTTGGTTATAGCGAAGAACTGGCTCATTTAATTGAAGCCGGAGCAGATATTTTCCTAATGCCTTCGCACTATGAACCTTGCGGATTGAATCAAATTTATTCCTTAAAATATGGAACAGTTCCGATTGTTAGAAAAACTGGTGGTCTTGCAGATACAGTTCAAGATTGGAATGAGTATAATGAACTTGGGCAAGAAATAGGAAACGGATTTTCTTTTTATGATTATTCCGGTCAAGCAATGCTGCAATCAGTAAAAAGAGCTATAAATGATTTTCACAACAAACCCGTATGGGAAAAAATTCAGAAAAACGGAATGATTAAGGATTACTCTTGGAAACATTCTGCCCGCGAGTATATTAAACTTTATCAGAAAGCAGTAAGTAAATTATAAATCAAATTTCAAAAGTAAAAAACCTATATTGCAAGAAGAAACTGGGATGATTTGCCATTTTGAAAGAAGAGAATCAGTACAAAAATACTTAGAATGAATAAATCCCTTTCTACTAAGATTGCGATAGTCATTAACATTAGAAAGGTTAATTTTATTTGTTTTATAATTTTCTATTATTAAATCTTTTTCTTTCGTTTGGGTCTAAATATAATTTACGCATTCTAATTGATTTTGGTGTTACTTCAACAAGTTCATCATCTTTAATATATTCCAAGCACTCCTCTAAAGTAAATTTTACAGAAGGGGCAATCTTTGCAGCTTTATCAGCACCGGCAGCCCTCATGTTTGTAAGTTTTTTCCCGCGCTGAACATGAACTTCAATATCGTTGTCTTTATTATATTCACCAACAATTTGTCCTCTGTAAACAACATCTCCCGGTTCAATAAAAAACTTACCTCTGTCCTGTAAAGAATTTATTGCGTAAGCAGTCGCTTGTCCTTCATGCATAGAAATTAAAACACCGGCTTGTCTTTGGGTAATAGAACCTTTAAAAAATTCATACTGGTAAAATCGATGATGCATAATTCCCTCACCTCCGGTTGCATTTAAAACTCTATTTCTTAATCCCATTAAACCTCTTGAAGGTATATGAAATTCAAGTTTGGTTAAACTGCCTTTCTGTTCCATGTTAACCATTTCACCTTTCTTTTGTCCAACCAACTCAATAACTTTTCCTGCAGATTCCGAAGGAACATCAATAACAAGAATTTCAATTGGTTCGGCTTTCTTTCCGTCAATTTCTTTGTAGATTACTTTTGGTGCTCCAATTGCCAATTCATAACCTTCTCGTCTCATATTTTCAATCAAAATTGAAAGGTGTAAAATTCCTCTTCCGGAAACTTTAAATGTATCCGGCGAACCAGTATCTTGAACTTGTAAAGCAACATTTTGCTGAAGTTCTTTTTGTAGTCTCTCGTATAAATGGCGGGAAGTAACATACTTTCCTTCTTTTCCATAAAAAGGAGATGTATTAACAGTAAAATTCATACTAATTGTCGGTTCGTCTATAGGGATAATAGGAAGCGGTTCGGGATTTTCACTATCGGCAATTGTATCTCCAATATCAATATCTTCAACTCCTACCAGTGCACAAATATCTCCAGAGGAAACCTCCTCAACTTCTTTTCGTTCTATACCTTCAAAAATAAATAACTGTTTAAGCGAAGCTTTTTTAATTTCTCCGTTTCTTTTAATAATACTTAAAGGGTTGCCTTTTTTAAGAGTACCTCTAAATATTCTTCCTATACCTATTCTACCTACATAATCGTTATAATCTAAAGTAGTAACTTGCAATTGCAAAGGACCGTCATCAAATACAGGTTGAGGGATATTTTCTATTATTGAATCAAGTAAAGGAGTTAAATCTTTTCTTTCATCACTTAATTCTTTAATACCCCAACCGTCTCTTCCGCTTGCGTAAATTATCGGAAAATCAAGTTGGTCTTCATTTGCATCAAGATCAATAAATAAATCATATATTTCATCTAAAACTTCTTCTGGTCTGTTATCAGCTCTATCAATTTTATTTATTACGATGATCGGTTTTAAATTTAGATGTAAGGCTTTTTCCAAAACAAATCTTGTTTGAGGCATTGGTCCTTCAAAGGAATCAACTAACAACAAAACTCCATCTGCCATTTTAAGTACACGTTCAACTTCCCCTCCAAAATCCGAGTGTCCGGGGGTATCAATTAGGTTAATTTTAACATCTTTAAATGGAATACTAATATTCTTAGAGAGAATAGTAATGCCTCTTTCTCTTTCCAAATCATTAGAATCCAAGAACTGTTCCTGTACAACTTGGTTTTGTCTAAATATATTACTTTGCTGCAATAATTGATCTATTAAAGTCGTTTTGCCATGATCAACGTGAGCAATAATTGCAATGTTTCTAATCTGTTTCAAATTTACCTGCTTATAATCTTTTATTAAATATACATATAAAAAATGCCCTTTATCAGCAGATAAAAGGCAAAAGTTTTTAATTACGGCTTGAATTGTAAACAAAATAAATCATTTATCCAAATAAAGAGTAATTACTAACATTTATTTCACTATTTTTATCAGTTGGATTTAGATAAATAATGTTTTATGAAATAAAGGAAATTAATGAAATCGTTTAATGAATTAGGAATAGAAAAAAATATAATTAAAGCTCTTGAAAGTTTAGGGTTTGAAAACCCAATGCCGGTACAGGAAGAAGTAATTCC
>JAJRZB010000032.1 GCA_024275455.1 Bacteroidota bacterium
AAGATTGAATCACCCGAAAATTTAATAAAACTAATTGAAGAAAACGGAGGAAAATTTATTGATTTGCTATTACAAAAAGATACTTACTACAAATTTGATAAAGGGTTATTAAAACTTCGTGAACAAAACGGTAACTTCCAGCTAATAAAATACAGCAGAAATGAAAAAGAAGGGGAAAGGTGGAGTGATTATTCTGTTCTTTATATTAGTGGAGAAAAAGTTGAGGAATACTTTAATGATCTTTTTGAAATTGAGACTGTAGTTGAAAAAGAAAGGAAATTGTACATCTATAAAAATACCCGCATTCACCTGGATGAAGTAAAATATTTGGGCAGTTTTTTAGAATTGGAAACTGTGGTTAAAGATATTTCTAAAGAAGCAGCGATAGATGAGTTTGACGAAGTTGTGAATTTCTTAAATTTGGATGTAAGCAACCAAATTAAAATGTCTTACAGGGATTTACTTTTAGGTTAAAATTCCCAAAAGAGACCCAACTTCTTTAGAGAAGTTGGGTTTCTGAATTAATTTTATTTCATTAGTACAAGTTTTAAAGTTTGCCTTATTTCTTTTGTTGATACTACAAAGAAATAAATTCCCGTTGATACACTTTCTCCGTAGCTATTTATCCCGTTCCAAGTAAGTTGAAAACTACGGTTATCTCCGTATTCCAAAGGATTAAAGTTTTTTATTTCTTCGCCAAGCATGTTATATATTTTCATGCTAAGCTCAGCTGGCTCTACATTTTTAGGAAGGTTTACGTTTAGTGTTGTGGTTGGATTAAACGGATTCGGGTATGCTTGAATAAAAAGACTATCGGCTGTTTCTGTATCTTCAACCGAAATTAATAAGCCGGAATCATCCTGGCAATCGTAGCAAAACTCACTGCTATCACCCGGCTCAAGCGCAATAAATGCTGTGTATAATGATAAAATTCTATTTTCCAGACTAAGATTTATTATATTATTTATTTCTTCGTTCCCTTCATATCCGGTTTCCAAAGAAGAGATGTAATTCCCGTTCCAAAGGTGAATACTGCTCGTATCGCCTGTGAAAATATCTGTTTCATTAACGGAAATAGATTGATTAAAAACTTTGGAATCATAAACCCCGGAAACCTCTAATTTTAAAGGAAAATCTCCCATAAATTTTCCTATCTGTGTAATTGGAGTGTTTAAATAAATTGCCTCATTCAAATTTGAATTAAACCTGCCGAAGCAAAATCCGTTTTCTAAAGTAGTATGTAAATCGAATGAAGTTATTAAGCCGTTTAGGGATTGCACTATAGGAAGTAAAATATTAGTAACCGAACCTTTTTTTAACAGTGATTGATAATTACTGTGTGAAATACGAGAAAGATTCATGTAAAAATATTCATTCCCAAAATAATCGCGTCCGCCAATCCAATAATATTGATAATTTATATCATTAAAATCGGCAATGTGAATGGGAATAGGTTCATGCATAATCCTTTGTAAATCGTCCAATAATTGATTTGCAATTTCATATTCACCCACCAAATCACTATTTGCGATAAGTATAATATTTCCGCTATTACCGTTATTTTCAACAAATTCAATTCCCCTGCTAAGTAAAGAAGGTAAATTACTGTAAAACGAAATTGAATCGGAAAGTATTGTACCCAAAACATTTTCTATGGTTATCGAATCAGCCGGGAGCCATTTTTCTGATAATTGTTGGATTTCCAATTTTGAGTATAGCACATTGAAAGAATCGATTTCTGTAAATTGCTCCGTTAATAATAGCTTTAATTGAGTAAGTATTTCTTGTAAAGACATACTGCTTTTATTCTGCATAAAGTCGAGCAAAAAGGTTACTTTTTGGGAAGAGTTTTCATCTGTTTGTATTGAAGGAAGATAAGCAAGTTGATAAACTCCTTTTCCGCCTTCATTATAAGCATTTACATAAATTCCATTTTTCATCGGAGAACGTAAACTAAGGGTTAAACTGCTTGAAATATAATCGGAAGTTATTTCTGCCGTTAGATATTCTGTATTTGTTGAATCGTATGCAGAGATAAAGTCAATATCTTCATATTCATATATCTTAGGATTCTTCCATTCAGAATTTGGAAAGTATAATATATTGAATTTATCAAGCTTATTTCTTGAAGCAGTAATAATGTTCATAGGTAAACTTGCAGTAACTGTATTTGAATGCCATTCTATTGGTACTAAATAATTAATTCTTACTTTTCTTTGTCCGTTACCTTCCAATGGATAAACCCGGAGTTCATAATTTTCTTTTCCGCGTTTTACTAAAATAGCCGGGTCTTGTCTTCTATTTACAATTTCTTCATAAATTGATGAGGCTGTCCACTGATCCATTATTTGAGCCTTCATAATGTCTTCGCCAATCCAGAGCCATAAGTCGTTTACAATAGCACCTTTGGGCAAATTAAAAAGAAATTCTACTTCAAGAATGTCTGAGTCGGAAAAATGAGTATTTCTTGCTGAAAAAGTTAGGTACAAACTATATTCCATATAAATACCATGAGGTTTAATTGCCAGAGTTGCTTCCTCAATTGTACCTTGGTCTTCCGACCACCAAACTTGCGGATCGAGTACATTTAATCTTTCTTGAAAGTATTGGTCTTGAGAAAATATGTTTAGGTAAGAAATTAAAACTACTGAAATTAAAAATGTTATTCTTTTTGTCATTATTCCTCCAATTGTTTATTAGTTTATCTTTTGTTTAGACAATTGGAGTGCCAGAAATAATATTTGATTTTAGCAAATTATGTAAGGTGTGGGAATAAGAACTATGAATAATTTTCGTATCTACGAATATTATTCATACCAAATAAAGCAATAATGCCATTCTAAAGAAAACACAATAAAAAACTATTCTGAGTTGCAATTAAGTCGTATGCACTTCCTGCTTTTTCATGAGAAACCCAACTTCATTGGAGAAGTTGGGTTTCTGAAGGTTTACCTAATTATTTAATTAACTGTATGTTCTAAATTTAGATTAACTATTTTGTGCGGCAATTAA
>JAJRZB010000360.1 GCA_024275455.1 Bacteroidota bacterium
GACTTTGAACCTGAGTATGAAAATGATTTATTGACTCCTTCTCGAGATTTTGATACAGATAGTGGAGAGGAAGTAAAAATAATATCAAAAAAATCTACAAGTGATATTATTACTTTTCAAAACTATAAACCTTCTATCCATACCGGATTAAGGCAAGATATTTCAAGTGATGAAATTAAGGAACAATTTGAAAAAATTGTTAGTGAAGAATTACCTGCAGATGTTAACAGTGATGAACAATTTGTTTTTGTTCTGGAAAAAATATTAAATGTTATTAAAGATGCTTACTTAGCAAATACCGCTTTGTTTTTTTGGTACAATGACAATAAACAAGAACTAACTATTCAAAAATTTTTCAGCAATTCTCCAGATGCAATTACTAAAAAAAGTTTTCCACTTGAAGATGATATAATAAGTAAAATTATTCACCAAGAAGAACCGGTTCATTTAACAGAAATTTCTCCTAATGCTGAAATGGATGTGATAAGATATTATGATTCACCTCAAGGAATTAAGAGTTTGGTAGGTGTGCCATTGTTTTATGCAAAAACATTAGCAGGTGTTTTACTTATTGACTCTAAAGCTCCGGATGCATTGGGTATTGAAACTGTATATTCTCTCGGAAGATTTGTAAGAATAATTGCGATTATTATTTCTTTATTTGATGAAAAGTTTTACGGTTCTACTACAGAAAAAAGATTAGAAACATTGCTTGGCATTCTAAAAACTGAAAGAAAATTCGATAAAAATGAAGATATTCAAGAAACAATTGATTCTTCAATCAAGAATCTTATTCATTATGATGCTTTTACATTTATTTATTTTGAACCTGAAAGACAAAAGTTTATTGTTACTAAAGTAGAAAACAATACTTCACTTAAATATATTGGCGAAAATTTTGAAATTGATTTAAATGGCACACTTGTCGGGAAAGCAGTATTAAGCGGAATACCCGTAAATATTGAAGATACAAGTAGTGGAAACTTTGTAAGATTTTCTAAAAATGAAGATGTTGGACTTGGTGGTTCATTCCTTGCTTTACCGTTGGTTTATGATAATCAAAATTTTGGAGTTCTCTGTTTTGAAAGTTTGAAAAAGAAAATTTATACTAATTCCGATATAAAATTTATGAGAAGTGCGTTAAAGATCTTTTCCTTTTTTGTTTATACATATTCAACTCATACAATTTTAAAACATTTATTATCGGTTGATGTAGAAACCAAAGCTTTAACTTACGATGCATTTATTGATCAGGTAGGTTCAGATTTAGAAAAGGCGAGAGAGTTTGATGCACCCGGTGCAGTAGCTTTAATTCAGATTGATGATTTTTTAGAAGAAAGATCTTTATTTGAAACGGATCCGTTTCCTAAAGTTTTGTCCACAATTAATCAAGCAATACGTAGTGAAATTACACCACTTAATGTTATTGGGAGACTTGGAGAAAAACTTTTCGCAATTTACTTTTTCAATTCAACAACAAAGGATGTCTTTCTATGGTCGGAGAAATTGCGAGTAAAAATTGCCAGAACTCCAATTGCTGTAGTTTCTAAGCAAACTACATTTACAGTATCAATTGGGGTTGCATCCACTCATCATAAAACAGATATTGAAGAAGTGTTAAAAAATGCTGAATTAGCTCTAAATAAAGCAATTCAAAAAGGTGGCAATACAGTTAAGAGTATTAATTAGAGAATTTAAATGAATAACTTTTTATTAATTATATTGGATGGAGTTGGAATTGGTGAATTGCCTGATGCTGATAAATATGGCGATGTGGGAAGTGATACATTAGGTAATATTGCAAAAGTTATGAATGGACTTGAGTTACCCAACCTAAAAAAAATGGGTTTAGCTAATATTCGTAAATTAACAAATTTTGATCCTGTGGCAACACCTTTGGCATCATACGGGAAAATGACGGAAATATCCAAAGGGAAAGATTCAACAAGTGGTCATTGGGAAATTGGCGGATTGAAAATAGATTTTGATTTCCCAACATATCCAAATGGATTTCCCAAAGATTTAATGAATAATTTTTTAGAGCAAACCGGGTTTGATGGATTTTTAGGAAACAAAACTGCTTCCGGTACTCAAATTATTGAAGAGTTAGGTGATGAACATGTTAAAACGGGCTACCCGATTGTGTATACTTCGGCTGATTCTGTGTTTCAAATTGCTGCTCATGAAGATGTAATACCTTTGGAAAAGTTGTATGAAATTTGTGAAATTACGAGAAAAAAAGTTTGTATAAATCAGCATAGTGTAGGAAGAATTATTGCCCGTCCTTTTATCGGTGAATCCGGTAAATACGAAAGAACAACAAATAGAAAAGATTTTTCGGTTGATCCGCTTTCTGGTACAATTCTTGATTTATTAAAGGGAAATAATATTAATACTATAGCAATTGGTAAAGTTAATGACTTGTTCAACTATAGAGGAATAAATAAATCTGTAAAAACAAAATCTAATTTAGAAGGGATAAATGAAATTATTTCAAA
>JAJRZB010000361.1 GCA_024275455.1 Bacteroidota bacterium
TAATGTTGCTTCATCTGCATTAGCAGTTAAATAAATTACCGGAATATCTGACAAGGCTCGAATTTTAGTGGCAGTTTCTATCCCATCAATATTACCTTGTATCATAATATCCATAAGAATAAGATCTGGGCTTTCTTTCTTCGCGGTTTCAATTGCGTCTTTACCGTTCGATACTATTCTCAACACCTCGTAACCCATCGACTTTAGATGGTCTGCAATTTCCATTGCAATTATAATTTCATCTTCTACAACAAGGATTTTTGAATTTTTCATTCGTTAGCTTGCTTCTTTATATTTATATTTTGGGTCTTCAAAAGTTATTTTTACTGTTGTACCATTTCTATTAAAGAATTCTACTTTACCGTTAAGTTGAATTGTTAAATTGTTAACCAAACGTAAACCGAGCGAATCTGATTCTGCAATATTCAAATCTTTCGGCATTCCCTTCCCATTATCGCTTACTTTTAAAATTAGTTTATTGTTTTCATCATGCTCCATATCAATTCTTATTTCACCGGATTCCATACCTTTAAACCCATGCTTAAAAGAATTTGATATTAATTCGTTTATAATTAAACCGCATGGTACAGCCATATTTACATTTAGCTGTACATTAGTAACATTGTTTTTCAGTTTAAACTTACTTTGATTAACTCCATACGATTGAAATAGGAAATTGGATAGTTTTTTAACGTATTCTTTAAAATCTATATTTGCCAAATCGCCGGATTGATATAGTTTTTCATGAATGAGAGCCATTGATTTAACTCTGTTTTGTCCATCTCTAAATATTTCCAATGTAACCGGATCTGTTATTTTTTTCGATTGAAAGTAGAATAAGCTGGAAACTATTTGTAAATTATTTTTTACCCGGTGATGAATTTCTTTAAGCAACACTTCTTTTTCTTTTAACGAACGGCTTATATCATTTTCAATTTTCTTTCTAGCTTTATTTTCTTTTTGAAGCGATTTGAGAGCCTTTTCAACCTCAAACGTTCTATCCTTTACTCTTTGTTCCAATTCCCTATTAATCGTTTCCATTTCTTCATTGGTGCTTTCAATTTTATCCAGCATTTGATTAAAAGAGTTTGCAAGGTATCCAATTTCATCATTAGTAATAACATTTGATCTTTCTCTTAAATCTCCATCCCTAATTTTGTTTACAGTTTCAAATATTTTGGAGAGGGGCAGAGTAAAGTAATAGCCAATGAGATAAACTAGAAATGAACCGATAACAAAAAGACCTATACTGACAAGACCAATACTGTTCTTTAGTTCTTCAATTTTTGCATTAACACGTCTCAGTGAATAACCTATATATATATCACCAATCTTTTCACCTGACATTGTAATGGCAGCATTGCTTTTTAATATTTCCATTTTTTTAGAGATATAATTTCTATCAATACTATCAAATAAGCATGAATCTGCTGTAGATTTTTTATACTTATAATAGACTGAATCTTCTTTGAGGAGTATTATATATTTAATTATTTCCGTTTTTATTAAAGCATCAAGCACTTCTGAAGTAGCTTCATAATCATCAAAATACACTCCTGATGAAACTCCGTAAGCTGTAATTTTTGTTACTGAGTTTACCTTTTCATTTAAACTATTTAATTGTTCTTCTTCAAATATTTGTGGGAAATAGATATATAGAAATAGTGAAATAATTCCGACAAGCAAAATTATTACAGAAGTCAGTTTAAATTTTAGAGAGAAATAAAATTTCTTTTTCATAGTTTTTCTTAAATTAGTTTTGCAATTCTTAATAAGCGACTGCTAAAAATTACACCTTCACTTTTAGCCGAATCATTATTTATTACTATTTTTAGTTTTTTATTTACAATATCGAAACTAACACTGATACCTGCCTGCATAAAATCCAGTACACCGGTTATTGTTAGTATTTTTTCTTGTTTACATATTTTAGATAAAGAGCTTATATCTACACCTCTGAGCGGAGTTATATAAATAACATTTAAGTCATATTCTTTAATATATTTTTCTAAATTGGTAATTTGAGATAAATCGATAAAGGTTGCTTTAACCTTTGTTTTTTTAATAAATATGGTTTTGTTTTTTACTGCAATTTCAAGTTCTTTCTTAATTTTTACAGAATTTCTCTGATTACTGCTGTAAATAATTCCAATGTTATATTCGTCATCTTTCTTATAATTGAAGTTTTTATCAAGCGAAAGTATTTTAGGAATGATTTTCATCTGAACTTCTATTGGTGCCTTGATATGTTGTCCGTAATTAACTTCGGCTGAAATTATTAACAGAGCGAACAATAAAAGGATAATATTTTTATTATTTAACTTCATTTATTAAGTTCTACAACTCTAAGGTCACTGTAAATAAATAATTTCTATACGGCTTAATTATAGATTCTTGAATTATTTCATAACCGCCTGGATGTTTTATTGTTGAATTAAATAAGTTCCTTACTTTTAACGAAAATCTGAAATGATCTAAAATCTGATCGGTAAATAAATTTACGCCTGCCAAAAGAATCGGTTTGGTAAAATGACCATATAAAGTTCTACGTTCGGTTTCGTAAATAATATCGAAAGAACCGTTAAGTATATTTATTAGTTTATTTGTGATGCCGAACTTTATCAAATGCTCCGGTGAGTTTGAGAGTATTTCATCATTTTCATCTTTGGATAATTGATAAGAGTATCTAAAATAACTTCTTCCCGATTTATTTATTTTGTAGTTCAATTCCAATTCAGCACCATTGGCTTTTACTTTACCGGTATTAACGTATTGGAATAAATCATCTACCGGATCAATAACTTGATCAATCAGTCCATCCATATTATAGTTAAAGAGAGAAAAGGTGGAAGAAAGAGAGTTGGAAATTTTATAATCCCAAATTATTTCGGCAGTAGTTATAAATTCGGAAATTAGATTTTCGTTCTTTTTAAATCTGACGATGTTACGTTCCTCAATGTTTCTTTCAACTAAATTCGGTGCTCTAAAACTTCTACCGTAGAGAAACTTAAAAGTATGATTATTAAACGGCGAGTAAACAATTCCAACTCTCGGATTCAATGCATACTCCTGCCCGATAAAAGAATCGCCTCTTAACCCGGCATAGATTGATAAATCGGCATTATATTGATATTCATTTTGGAAGAAAAGAGAGAATATTTTGTACGACCATACATCATTTAAAATATTTAAGTCTCCTGAAAAATACTTGTATTTGGAATCAAAATTATTTTTATATTCCGTTACTATAATTATTCTGTTACTCTGAAAAATATCCCACACAAATTGCAATTCCGCTCCAATAGTAGAAGATTTTCCTTCAAACACAATATCATCGGCAATAAATTTAAATGGCAAATTAGTCCAGTATTTTTGATAATCGTATGAAGCTTTAAATATTAAGAATTTATTGTACGAAAGTTCTGGGGACCAACTAAACTCCAAATAACCATTATTTGCAGCCTGAATTTGTTTTTTATTAAATTCCGAGCTAAAGGGTGCAGTTGGAATATTTTTACGAGCTTTACTATACATACCCTGTAGTTTAAACTTTTTATAATCTACAGAAGTAAGTAAACCCTGGTTCAAGCTTTTATCTTGATTTATAGCCCAACCATTATTATTATCCGGAGTATCGAATTCTTTGAAATATAAGTCTTCACCATCACTTTCCTGGTAAGTACCGTAGATAGAAAATGAAAGATCTTCGTTCACGTGTTTTGTTGTTCTTATTCCTAAAACTTTATTATTATAACTGCCGTATTTTAGGGATAATAGCGGAATATAGGAATTTAAGTTTTTATTTGGAATAAGATTTATTACTGCATGAATTGCATTATTGCCATATAAGGTAGAACCTGGACCTCTAACTACTTCTATTCTTTCAAAGTTTGAAATATCAAGACCACTGGCATCACCCATCGGAGGAGAATCAATTTGATAGGCGTTTAACCTGTGCCCGTCAAGCAGTAAAAGAATTCTGTTGTTATGATCAACACTCCTTCTAAACCCTCTAACCCCAATGTAATCGCTACTTCTATCGTTATTGTAATAGAAACCTCTTTGGTTATTTAATACTTCCGTTAAATTCTGATATCCATAACTGTTTATCTCGTCAGCCGTAATAATACTTATTGATGAAGGTGCTTATTCCGGAGATTGATCATATTTTGAAGCTGAACTGACAAACTTCTCTTCTTCTACATTACTGTCAAGTAACGAGCCAAGCTCTGCAACAAGAGAATCTTCTTCCGTTTGAGCTGTTAGAATTAAATCAATCCTAATAAACGCAATGAATACAAATAAAAAATAAGGTATTTTTTTCATAATAATTATTCCATTATCAACGAATAATTATCGTATTTGTATTTCAAAATTTGAATTATATTAAAATTTAATTTCGGCAGTTAAATCTGATTTGATGTCTAGTTTTTGTCTTTTTGAAATACCCAATAAATATTCAGGGTATAATAATTTTAATTATTTCAACACTTTGGTTTTACTTATTTTGAAAGGCAATATGATAAACTAATTTTAACTTTTATGAAAATTTATTTTTGATGTAATAAAATATTATAAAGAAAGCTATGTAAGAAAAAATTACTGAAAGATTAGATCAAATGAACATTTCGGCAGAAAAAGTAATATTGTTAAAACTTAATAACTTTGAAAAATCTGGAATTCTTCGTCTCCCGGACGGATAGCATCGTACATTTTTCTTAAAGAGGCATATGCTGCTTCATTTCCCCTTTGTGCTGCCAAACGGTATAACCTAGAGGCTTTAGCTTTATTCTTTTTTACAGCAATACCTTTTTCATAACAATAGGCAAGAGCAGCTTGCGCAAGAACTGATCCTTTATTGGAATGCTGTTTTAGAATATTAAGGTTTTTTGTTTTAATAATATTTTTTTCCGACTTGATATTTATAAATGCCAATCTAACTTTTGCTTCACTACTGCCAAGTTCTACTGCTTGATTGAAATACTCAATTGCTTTTAAAGAATCTCTCTTAACTAAGGAACCGGAATAATAAGCTAACCCTAGCTCAATAATAGAATTAACATGCTTTAGTTTTTCTGCCTTTACAAGTAAATCGAAAGCCTGTTGTTCGGTTAAAGAATAATCCATTCCCAAAGCAATTAAGCCCGCCCAAACGTACATTGCATTCGGATTATTATTTTTTACTTCCTTTTCTAATTGATTATAGAAAGATTTAGCACGAGATATTTTAAGTAAGGCTTCTGCTGCTTTATAGGAACCAAACCGGTATGCTTTAAGATAGTTGGCAGAAGCTAAAATCAGGTTTTGTTTAACTCCAATTCCGTACTCTAAAAACCTTGCATTAATAAGTAAAGCTTCCGGACTTCCCGCCAAAGCGGCAAAGCTGATTATTGCAAGTGCGGAAGTGTTAGAATTAAATTTATCATCTGAAATAGTATTTACTTTAAACATGTTTTTAAGTTTTTCATGTTTAGTACTCAATAATTCATTTAAATATTCAGCCTCATCTTCTGCTGATAAAGAATCATCACCAAAATCATAAAAATCTAAATCGAATTGTTCCATCATTAGAGGTTTGGTAGAAATTTTAGTTTTATTTTGAGATTGTTGAGAATTTTTTAATGAATCCTCTGAAAATACGTATCCACTTTTTTCAAATTCTTCTAAAACTTTTTGAGCTTCTTCAAAACCTTTATCTGCCGATTTTTTAATCCATTTATATGCTTCCTTTAAATTTTTATTAACAATTAAGTTGTCAGTAAAAAGAAGTCCGAATACATATTGTCCTTGCTCCATTCCACTTTCAGCAGAAACTTTAAAGTTTTTATATGCCAAAAAAGGGTTCCATTCAACACCGGTACCATTATTTAACATAATTGCATAATTAAAATTTGCAGCCGGTAAATTTTTTGATGCGGCTCGCGAAATCCAATATGCAGCTTTTGCAGAATCAACGGGTACACCGGCTCCCAGAATATACCGGATACCTAATTCATGCTGTGCAAATGGGTCTCCTTTTTCAGCTTTTTTGTAAGAACAAATCTATCTGCTAAATTATACGAAGGATACTTAGGTTTAATAAGCGGTGTTCTTACTCTAAATCCTTGTTTTTTATATGCTTCACTTTCAACGTGTTCTTGAGCAAACATTGAAAATGTTAATATAAAAAGTAGAGTGATAATTCTATAAAACATAAACTTAATTTAGTTATGAAAAGAAAAAATTGGTAGGTAATTATTTGGCAATTTTTTTAACGAGTTTAAACGTATTTTTTTTCCATTAGTAGTATAAATATTTTCATCCATAAGTTGCTCAATAATAAACAATCCCATTCCACCCTCCGGCAAACTGTCAATATCAGTTGGGTCAAATTCTAACTTAGGTTTACCCAAGTTTTTTCGTCCTTCCCCAAAATCGGTTAAAATAATTATAACCTCATTTGTATCACATTCAACATTTATCTCAATAATATTAGTCTCATTACCTTTGTACGCGTGCTTAATAATATTATTAAGTGCCTCTGCAAGAGCAAGTTCAATTTCTCTAATCGAACTATCTTGTATATAATTATCCTCACAAAATGTTTTTACAATAAAACAAGCTGAACTTACATTTTTATATTCACTATTTATTGAAAAACTTTTTGAGTTCATAAGATTACTGATATCTTACATTTTACAAAGTAAAAATTATGCAATAAAAATTCTTTTGACAAAAAAAATCCAGCAAACGCTGGATTTTAACTAATAATATTTAGTTATGATTATATAACTTTAACGTCCTGAGCTTGAGGACCTTTTTGACCTTCACCAACTGTGAATTCAACTTTTTGGCCTTCCTCGAGAGTTTTATAACCATCTGCAACAATAGAGTTAAAATGAACGAATAAATCTTCACCATCTTCTTGTTGAATAAAACCATAACCTTTTGAACTATTAAACCATTTAACAGTTCCTTCTTTTCGCTCTGCCATTTTACAGTGCTCCTTAAAAAATTAAATAAAAAAATGAAATTTGAACAGAGCTCCAAGTTAATGCATACACATTTGTAACATTTTGAAAATTACTGATCAAACTTTTAATAAATAGCTAATAATAGCTATTGCGGAGAGTCAGGGATTCGAACCCCGGGAAGGCTTGCACCCTCAACGGTTTTCAAGACCGCCGCATTCAACCACTCTGCCAACTCTCCAAGAGAATGTTAAATAAAAATTCTGGCATTTCGAATCCAAATATTTTCTTAGATAAGTAATCTTTAAACCAAATAAGAATTATCTTCTAAAAACAGACTCGGAAATACATACAATTAAAATTTATCTTCAAACTTAATTTTTCCAAAGAACAAATTAATTATTGCTTATTCAAAAATATATTTTCGAATTTTACAAAACAATCTTTAGTTCGGACTCAAAAACTAAATATTTTTTTAATCAACACCAAAAATCTACACAAAAAAGTTTTTACATTTAGTAAGCATTAAAAATTAAATTATAGTACAGATTATTAACAATCTGTGTTTTTATACGAAATAGATTCGCTAAAATTATCCATATAAAGTAAATATTACACTCAACAATTAAAAGTAAATTTCAAAATATTGCATAAATAAAAGGGGCTAATGCTGAGCCTTGAGTAAGAATTATTAACCCGCCTAACAATATCAAGAAAAATACTATAGGCATCAACCACCATTTTTTTCTTACTTTAAGAAATTCCCAAAGCTCTATTACTACCCTTGCTTTACTCATATATTAAATTCACAAATTTTATTTTAAAAAAATCATTTTATTAGTAATTCTATTATTACCGGAAGTTAAAGTATAATAATAAATTCCGCTACTAAATTTTTCGGCATTAAATATTTTAGAATAGTTACCCGCAGATAATTTTTCCTTTACTAGGGTTACTGCTTCCTCACCTTGTAAATTAAATATTTTCAAAGTTACAAAAGAATCTTTAGGTATGCTGAAATTAATTGTTGTTGCCGGGTTAAACGGATTTGGATAATTTTGAGACAACCTAAAATCTGTTTGAATATTAACATCTTCGACAAATGTTACCTGATCTATAGTACGAGACCACACGGAACCGTTATCCGGCCCACTAACATAAATGTAAGACTCATTAGCAACTATGTCATTTACATAAGGATATACAGGAAAACCGTCATTAATAAATTTCCAATTATTTCCTAAATCCTCAGATGACATAACACCACCATCATTTGAAGCAATTGCTGCGAATAAATTATTAGCAATTACAGCTAACGAACTAATAATAAAACCTTCCATTCCATTATTCGCTGAACTCCAACTAACCCCATTATTATCCGAATAATAAACACCATCCTCCGTACCTACAAATATCTTATCAGAAATGTTAGCAAAACATCTAACAAAACCATTGGCAGGTAAACAATCATTTACCTTTGACCAACTGATTGAATTTAAGGGACTCATATATAAACCATCAGAATAAGTGGCTGCAAAAATATTTTGACCAACAATTCCTAATGTTCGTACACTTAAATCAGTCAGGCCTGTATTTACAGCACTCCAATTTGCTCCTTTATCAGATGAATGAAAAACACCTTCCTCCTTTGAAAGAAATAAATCATCCCCATTAATAACAAGCGAAAATACGAACGAAGAATTCGGCAACCCATTATTTGAAGCGGTCCAATTAGCACCTCCATCGGTTGAGATATAAAAACCATTGTATTTAATGGCTGTATAAAAGGTCGAAGCATCGCAAGCAATTGCAGAAACTTCAACATTATTTGAAGGCAGACCGTTGTTTGATTGTGTCCAAGTTGCTCCATTATCTGTAGAAATAAAAACACCCCCATTCTGAGAACCTACAATGACTGAGCTACCACAAACAGCCATTGATTCTACTGAACCACTTGGTATATAATTTGTTTTAACCCATTGAGCATTAACATTATTAAAAACTAGTAGGAAATTAAAAAAACAAAAAGAAAATAGTTTTTTTCACTAAAATACTCCTTTTATATTGATGAACATCCTTAGGTATTATGTAATTATGCACATAATAATTGTTTTAATATTACTTATTTATTTTAAAATAATCATTTTTTTGTTTGTAAAAATTCATCAGATTGCAATCTATAAAAATATGTTCCCGACGTTAAACCTAAAGCGTTAAATTCCACTTGGTAATTACCCGCAGATTTTTCTTCATTTACTAATTTAATAATTTCCTTTCCCAGTACATCGTATACTGTAAGAGTTACAAATGACATTTTAGGAATAGAGAAATTTATTGTAGTAGTTGGATTAAAGGGATTCGGATAATTCTGCTCCAATTTAAATTTAGTCGGAATATTTCCTTCTACTGCTTCCACTCCTGTTGGAATAATTATTTTTTTAACTGCACGCAAATCATCAAAATAAATTGCCCCGCTTGTTGAACCTTCTTCACTCTTGGTTAATTGATAGCTGTCGATTCTATAATAAGAGCCGGTTAAAGTTTCATTAGGCGATATCCAAGTTCCAACACTATTCGGGTCATTTAATTGCCATTCAACCAATTTCCAACCGTTCCAATCAATTGCAATCCAATTTGATACTTCGTGATCACCCCAAGCTGAACCATCATTTTCATCTATGCAAAATCTCATCATATTGTTGCTTCCATCTCCATATACAAAACTTTGTAACACATAACTAGTATCAAAATAAGTTGATTGAGGAGTTCCTCCTGATAAATATTCTCTAATAAGATGTGTTCCGGCCGCTTCATCCCATAAATAAGATAGTTTGGCAGCTCTCTTCGGATCAGATAGCGGAATTGCAATTTTACTTGTAAAACCAAAAGTAGTCCCCGATTCAAAAATTCCGGTTGTTGAACCGCTTCCGCTTGGGTTCCACCAATCTCCGGGATTTGTAAAATCATCTATCATTCTTATTTCAAAATACGAAGCCGAAGAAGTAGTGAAACTATAATTTTTTTCTTCACCCAAAATATTACCTAAGGTATCTGCAATATTCGGAGATAAAGCCAATGTATAAGTGGAAGATATTTCAAGCAATTCATTTGGTTGAATGCTAAGCACACTTCTGCCATCATCTGTTTCGGAAAGCAGATAACTAAATTCAACTTCTCCTTCATTACTAGATAGACTTATTCCATTGTTGACCAATGTTTGTTCATCTATCTTTTCATCAAATTCTACAAATATAATTGATCCGATATCAATGCTATCTTGATTATCAGATGGGAAAGTATTTATAATTTGAGGAGGGAAACTATCACTATCATTCGTACTAAAATGTAAAGTAAAAGGATCGCCTGAAATTCCATCACCGTTACCATCCAGCATTACATCATTAAAATCAACGGCATTTTCACTGATCATAAGTGTATAATCAGTACTCAAATTAAAATTTTCTGTTTCTATTGTTAAAGTTTTATGTTCATTGCTCCATGAAAGAGAAGTAATTTGTACCATGGGATCAAAAGAGAGATAACTATAAAATGATGTTACCTTCATCGATTTTGAGAAATTAATTACAATCGATTTATTTACATTTATTGTGTCGTTCTGCCCCGGAATGGTAGAAACAACTTGGGGAGCAAATGAAGGAATAGGATCAGTGCTTGCAAAATTTGAGATTTCAGATTCCGCCCAATACCTATTTAATGTGGTTGCAAAATAGGTATACGTTCCGTTATAATTTTGCAGCCCATCAAAACTTTGGTTTAATGAATAAGCAGTATTTCCAAAATGAATATTGATTATTTTATCTGAGCTTACATCTAAATTATTATCTTCCGATCTATAAATAGCGTACCATTCATTTTCTGCTACAGATGCATCCGGTGTAATTGTAATTGTATAATTAAGCGAATCGATTTTAGTAAGTACTAAACTTGGTTTTAATGGTTGTACGGAAGGATTTATTGATCTAACTTTTACTTTATCCAGGAAAAATGACCCGGCAGCTTCTTCCCAATAATTATAACCCCTCCAGCTTCCATAACTAAAAAATTGGAATCCGTCAATCCAATTTTTCTGGCGCAACGTATTAACAATTCCAAAATGATTTGACCAAACATTATTTTGTGCAAGAAGATAAGAACCTGGTCCGGCAGTGTATAATCTACCTTCGTTAATTCCTTGTTGAATATTAGGCTCCCAATCATTACTTATTGCATTTAGCATACTTGTGCCGTCTAACCAATGATAGTGCATTGGCGTCAGTTGGTCAATATAACCTTCGTTGAACCAAAGTGCTGCATCTTGATAAACAACATAATAACCGTTCCATCCGCCGGAACCGCCTTCTTTGTATTTACCGAGAGCAGCAGGAGACAACCTTACCCAAGGTTTAACTGTCTGAACTGAATCATGAAGAGTTCTTACAAACTCGGTAACCGACCATCGCCACCAATCTTCCCAAGA
>JAJRZB010000362.1 GCA_024275455.1 Bacteroidota bacterium
TTAACAATTATTTTATTTTTAGTTTTTTGCTGCAATTATTTTGTTTTAAAGTTTTGATTTGAGAAAATACAATTAGGAAAGATAATAATTTTTAACGAGGAATTACTACATTATTTGAATAAATAAAACCTTATGAAAGAATATTTTCAATAGCTGTAATTTTATATTGCACTTCCGATAAGTGATGGTAGGGCTGTCTTAAAACTTAAAAATCATCATGCTGAATTTATTTCAGCATCAGTTTTTATATTAATTTCAGATTTTAAGATTATGATACTCTGAAAGGTATGCCTTTGTCAAAATTCAGAATAACCCTTTGGGGTTAACTTAATGGTACTTAGTTCCAATGTAAGAAAATTATTTGTGTTTACCGCAATGATAAAATAATTATTCAATTCTATCAGATACTTTCTCTTCCAGCTCTTTGAGTTTTTTTATTTTTTCATCTAAAATCATACTTTCTTTCTTAATCTCTTCAATTTTCTTTTCAAGCCGGGCTTCATAGCTAACTGTTGACCAATATCCTCTGTCTTCAAAATACTTTTTAAATAACCAGTTATGTTTTAGGGCTTCCATATTTTCCGCAAACGCTTCGGTTCCTATTTTCGCCGCCAAAGTTGTTCTAGTTAAATTATTTACAACTGTTTTTATCGAATCATAAACACTTTCATCGGCAATAAGGGCACCTAGAGCACCCTCTCCGGCTTCTACCCTTGCAATAAGGTTTCTTAAATCCATAGCAGCACTATCAACATTACCCACAATATCTTCAATACCGGTTCCCAATCCAATAATAAATCCACTCATTTTTTCCAAACGATCTACCATTGTAACTAAAGCTGTATCGGCAGACCTTACAATATTAACTGCTTCATAATACATTTCATCATCATTAATCAGTTTGCCCATTGTACCTTCACCTCTGTTAACTTTTCCAAGAACTTCAGCAAGGTCTTTAGTAAGGTCTTTTACATACCGCATAATACCTTGTGTTTCCGTTATTATTTGAGTCATGTTAACTGTTGCTTGAGATAAAATTACACCGCCGTCTTCAATTGTAGCACTTTCTTTAGAACCGGGAGTAATAACCACAATTTTACTCCCAATAATTCCTTCGGTTTCTATAGCCGCTTCACTATCCAATCTTATAAATTGTTTTACGTCCCTATTAATTCTCATTGTAACTTCAACACGATACTGATTCATTTCCATCAGTTTTACATTACTGACACTTCCCACATTTAAACCGTTAAGTCTAACTGCAGCCCCCGTTCTTAAACCTTCAACATTATCAAAATAAGTTTTAACGTGTATATTATCGCTAAACAAAGCATTTTTATTCCCAATTAAAAATATTGCAACAACAAGCAATACTGTTCCGAGAAAAACAAAAAGTCCTAATTTTGCACCTTCTAAATGCTTTAACATTACTACTTCCTTTTTAATTAATTATTTCATTGCTAAAAAAGTTTTTAAGAAATCTATCATTAGATTTAGATAGTTCTTCAATTTTTCCTTGATATGCTATTTTACCATCTTTTAAAAAGATAGTTCTATCGGAAATAATATGAGCACAATTTAAATCATGAGTTACAA
>JAJRZB010000363.1 GCA_024275455.1 Bacteroidota bacterium
AGATCAAACTTTCTCGGCAAAAATTATTTTTGATCTGAATGCAAGCATTAAGTTAAGTAAAGAAATAACTCTTCACTTAATGGTTAACAACTTGTTAGATACTTACCCTGATGTAATAGATACAAAAGGTGATTTTGTAACCGATTTAGGCGGCAGGTTTAAATATCCATGGGAAGTTAATCAATTCGGTTTTAACGGAAGAGTTTTCTTAGCAAGTCTTAATTTTAATTTTTAATAATAATATTGCAACTTAAATATTAGTGACGTCACGGACCACTCCGTGACGTTTTATTATTCTACCTCCAACCAATTTTTATATTCTTGTTTAAAAAAATCCTTAGTCATTTCCAATCTGTTAAATATATTTACGTATAGAAAAAACAAATAAAACTAAATTTCAAATAAGGAGTTTTCAATGGCTTTCAATTTACGGAATAGAAGTTTTTTAAAACTTCTCGATTTCTCTCAAGAAGAAATAAATTTTTTATTAGACCTTTCTAAGAATTTAAAAGATGCTAAATATGGCGGATATGAAAAACAAAACTTAAAAGGGAAAAACATAGCTTTGATTTTCGAAAAAAGCTCAACCCGTACACGATGCGCTTTTGAAACTGCAGCTTACGATCAAGGTGCCAATGTAACTTATCTAGGACCCAGCAGTTCTCAAATCGGACATAAAGAATCTATGAAAGATACAGCACGAGTTTTAGGAAGAATGTACGATGGTATTGAATATAGAGGATTCGGACAAAAAGTTGTTGAAGAACTTGCCGAATATTCCGGAGTGCCGGTTTGGAACGGACTAACTGATGAATTCCATCCCACACAAGTATTGGCTGATTTTATGACAATGTTGGAACATTCCGAAAAACCGCTTTCTCAAATTTCATTCTGCTACCTCGGAGATGCAAGAAATAATATGGGAAATTCTTTACTTGTTGGCGGAGCAATTATGGGTATGGATATTAGACTTTGTGCCCCTAAGAAAAATTTACCGGATAAAGAATTGATTAAACAATGTAAAGAAATTGCTAAAAAATCCGGAGCAAAAATAACATTAACAAACGATGTAAAAGTAGGAGTAAAAGGTGTAGACTTTCTTTATACGGATGTTTGGGTTTCGATGGGAGAACCGGCGGAAGTTTGGGAAGAAAGAATAAAACTCCTTAAACCATATCAAATAAATATGAAGACAATTAAACTCACCGGAAACCCAAATGTAAAATTTATGCATTGCTTGCCTGCGTTTCATAACAGAGAAACAAAAGTGGGAGAAGATATTTTTCAAAAATTCGGCTTAGACGGAATGGAAGTAACCGAAGATGTTTTTGAATCGGAACATTCTATAGTTTTTGATGAAGCTGAAAATAGAGTTCATACTATTAAAGCAGTAATGGTAGCAACACTCGGGAAATAATAACTTTTACTAAAAATATATTGTATCTTATTTATTTTTCTCAACATTTTCCTTATAAAAAGGTGTCTTATTGACACCTTTTGTCTTATTTAACCAATAAAATTTTTCTTTGTAATTAAAAATATTTTTGTATTTTGCAAAATATTCGTTTCGATTCTAAGATTTCTGTTTCCTGTCCTCCAAAAAATAAATAGCTTTTTCTCACTAATATAGGAG
>JAJRZB010000364.1 GCA_024275455.1 Bacteroidota bacterium
AATATGTTTTCACCAAGAGTAATTTTAGTTCCGACTGATTTTTCTGAATGTGAAGGGCATTGTTCGATGATGGCAGTAAAACAAGCAGTGGCTTTGGCAAAGCAGTACGGCTCCAAGTTAGTATTCGTTCATGTAATAACAGAGGATATTTATAGAAAGCCCTTGTTCTTTATTGATGATGATAAAATTGACGAGTTGAAAGAGAAAATGAAAGAACATTCGAAGCAGCAAATTACTGATATTATTAATGAATATGCTGAAGACATAAAAGATCAGTGTACGGTCATTATTAGAGAAGGGAAACCTTATACTGAAATTTTACAAGAAGAAAAAGAGAGTGGAGCAGACTTGATAGTTATTTCCACTAGAGGTATTAGCGGGTTGCAAGGAGTTTTTTATGGCAGCGTTACAGAAAAAGTAGTACGTCATGCAACTTGCTCAGTTTTAGTTGTTAGAAAAGTAATTAATAATTAACCCAAAAAAAGGAGTATAATATGAAAAAATTAGCTTTTGTTTTATCACTAATTATTTCTGTTTTTCTAATTGTTCCAACAAATTTATCTGCTCAAATTTATAAGTTTTCGGGCGGACCTTCAGGTGGTACATATCAATATTATGCTAGTGGTATTTCTACTTTAGCTAAAAAAAATGGAATTAGAGTTTTAGCAGCTTCTTCAGGTGGAGCTATTGAAAATATTAGAACATGTAACACCGGAGAATCTTCTTTTGGCGTTTCTTACTCTGGTCATGTTTTTAAAGCATTTAACGGTAAATTACCTAACGATAACAAATCCTATAAAAACGTTAGAGCATTAGGATTTTTCTATGGTGCCCCGGGTCAATTTGTTGTAAAAAAAGGTTCGGGAATA
The DNA here is from genome assembly GCA_024275455.1 of Bacteroidota bacterium. Classification (GTDB taxonomy): domain Bacteria; phylum Bacteroidota; class Ignavibacteria; order Ignavibacteriales; family Melioribacteraceae. The sequence continues at coordinate 870 of JAJRZB010000364.1, forward strand.
AAATCATTAAAAGATCTAGAAGGTAAAAGAGTTGGTATTGGCAATGCAGGGTCGGGAGCTGCTTCAAATGCAGAACAAATGTTTAAATTTTTAGGACTTTGGGATAAAATTACTCCAGAAAATTTAGGATACAGAGGTGCAGCAGATGCATTTAAGAATGGTCAATTAGATGCTTTCTGGGTATTTGCCGGATATCCGAATGCTTCGGTTCTTGAAGTAGCTTTACAAGCTGATATTGAGCTATTGGACCTTTGGGACGAACTTAATGCTGCCGGCTATTTTGAAGCGTTCCCTTATTTCCAAAAAGTGGTAATTCCCGCCAAAACTTACAACGGTCAAGATAAAGATGTTGCAACTTTTCAAGATGGTGCAATTTGGATAGCTAACAAAGATGTTCCGGAAGATGTAGTTTATAAATTGTTAAAATTAGTTTATAGTGAAGCTGGTATGAAACATATGGTTGAAATTCATAAATCTGCCAGAGCTATGTCAATTGAAGGAGGATTAACAGGTATTGTAACACCATTGCATCCGGGAGCAGAAAAGTTCTGGAAAGAAATGGGAGTTTTAAAATAAACAATTCTTAACCCGCCATTACAATGGCGGGTTTTTCTCAATAGGGAAATTGCAATATGTATGAGAATTTAAACAAAATTGAAAAATACGTCTTTAGTGCTTTGTCTGTATTTCTTGTTATTTTTTATGTTATAGCTGCCGTCTGGATTCCGGCCCCAACCGAATATCACAGAGGAATATATGTTCTTGTAACCTATATACTTGTTTTTATGCTTTATAAATCTAAGAATCCGTATTTGAGGGTTTTTGATTATGTCTTAATGCTTCTTGCAGCCGCATCGGTTTTATACTGGATAGTAAATTATGAAGCGTTAAATTACAGGGCAGGCATTGAAACTGAATTAGATCAATATGTTGCCGCAGTTGGTGTTATTTTAGGAATTGAAATAGCAAGGAGAGCTGTTGGTTTTGTCTTTGTTTTAATTGGAATAGTAATGTTAGTTTACGGAATTTACGGTGAATATGCTCCTGATTTAATTATGCATCCCGGTGATACATTTTTAGGAGTTTGTACTACAATCTTTTTTAGAGAGGATGGAGTTTTTGGTATAATGGCAAATGTACTTGCCACTTATGTGTTGCTATTCGTTCTCTTTGGCGCATATCTAGAAAAGTCGGGTGCACAAAAATTCTTTATCGATTTTCCTTTAGCTGCAGTGGGACATAAAACCGGCGGACCTGCTAAAGTTGCTGTTATTGCTTCGGCAATGTTTGGCTCAATTTCCGGCAGTGCAATTGCAAATACGGTTTCAACGGGGGCTTTTACAATTCCTTTAATGAAAAAAGCAGGATTCAGACCACACATTGCAGGGGCGGTTGAACCTGCAGCATCAATAGGAGGAATGTTTATGCCTCCCATTATGGGTGCGGGTGGTTTTATTATGGCTGAACTGACCGGATTGCCGTATTCATGGATAATGCTTGTTGCAATTTTTCCTGCTTTGATGTACTTCTTCAGTGTTTTTGTTATGGTTCACTTTGAAGCTAAAGCACATAATATTAAAGGTGAAAAAAGTGAAAAAAGTGCAAAAGAAATTTTAAAAGCGGAATGGTATTATATTTCTCCCTTACTAATAATAACAGTATTAATGCTTTGGGGGTATTCTGCTGGATTTGCTGCGGTAGTTGGTATTGCTTCTTGTATTATAGTTAGTTGGGTTAAAAAAGACACTAGAATTGGTTTTGCCGAATTTGTTGATGCTGCCCGCAAGGGAACAGAAAGTAGTCTTAAAATAGGAGCTACTGTTGGAATTATTGGTATTATAATATCCATGCTAACATTTAGTGGACTTATACTAACTTTTGCAGATATTGTTATTCAACTTGCTGCAGGTAGCCTTGTACTAACTATTTTATTTATTGCCTTAGCATCTTTGGTTCTTGGTATGGGGGTTCCTGTTACTGCCGCATATTTGATAACTGCGGTTGTAGCTGTTCCGGCTTTAACACATCTTGGCGTTAACCAAATTGCAGCACACATGATAGTTTATTGGCTTAGTCAAGATTCCAAT
>JAJRZB010000365.1 GCA_024275455.1 Bacteroidota bacterium
GGGTTATTAATTAACACCAATTTCTTCTTCGAAAAAATCCGAATGTTCAAATCCGCTTAAATTCATTAAGTGAGATGTTTCATGCTTCTCAATAATTTCGTCAACTAAATTCATATAAGCAACCGAAGCTTTTGCATGATCATCAAATAGAATTACCGGTTTATTATAAAATGTTGATTCGGCAACTTTTGAGTTTTTAGGAATTGCAGTTTTATACAGATAATTTGGGTATAACCGATAAAGTTCCTTTTTAACATGAAAAGAAGCTTTCGTATTAAATTCGTGCATTGTCAACAATAGTCCGTCAACTTTTAGTCCGGGATTTTCCGTTTTCTTTATTTCCTCTACAAAACCAATCATTTTAGCCACTGCTTCTAAAGAAAATTTAGATGATTTAACCGGTATAATTAGATAATCGGAAGCTACTAAACTATTTACCGTTGAACCGTAAAGAAAAGGAGGGCAATCTAAAATAATATAATCATACAAAAACTTTATTTCTTGAACAGCACTTCTTAAAACAGTTTTATCGGAAGTTAACCTGTTAAAAATAACTTCTTCATTATAATTAATTCTCTCAAAAGGTATAATTTCTAAATTAGGAAACTGCGTTCTGTGAATAACTTCCTGTACATTCTTAGTTTGTTTGTATAAATCAATAACATTGGCAAATATTTTCTCTTCATCGTATCCAAAGGCAGAACTGCTGTATCCGCTCGGATCAACATCTATAAGAAGTGTTTTTTTACCTTTGTTTGATAATCCAACAGCTATATTAACTGCGGTAGTTGTTTTGCCTACACCGCCCTTTGGGGCAGCAACGGAAATGACTAAGTTTTGCATATAAATAAAAGAATATGAAAATGTTTGATATTTAATGAAATAAATATTGATAAATAAAATCAAAAAAGCAATAATAAATTTCATGAAATTTATATCACAAATTCTTTTATTTATGTTACTATATTCAAAATATAAATTATGTGGTAAGGTAAATTAAGTGACTGCTAAAACGCTTCACCAATTCCGATTTGAAATTCCATGGTTCTCAAAAATGGAGAATGTTGAATTCTTGTAAAAAAACTTCTTCTATCTTGAGGGTCGTATACTTTAACCCCAATATCCAGGCGAATTGGAGCAAAGTCTGAATAGTATCTGAATCCAAATCCGGCAGCAACTGCAAGCTCATCATACCTGAATTCATAATAATTATCCCAAACATTTCCATAATCAACAAACATTGCAAATCCTATTTTATTAGACAGATGCTGCCTTGCTTCGATAGAACCTTCTAAGAGAAAAAATCCGCCGGGGGTAATTTTTCTTGCAATGTTTTCAATTTCTGCCTGAGTAAAATTTTCGCGCAATGTAAGCCGGTATTCCGGTAAGTCATTTGCTTTCCAACCTCTTATTGAATTACTTCCGCCAGCAGTAAATCTTTGGTTGTACGGAATATTAAGCGGGTTACCAAAATATGTTTGAATATTGCCTATTTTTATTTTAGTACCAAAGGCATCCATATAGTCTTCGAAAAACGGAAAATAAAAACTTGAGGTAAGAACTAATTTATAATATGCAGGCTGATTAAAATTATATCCACCCAACTTACTTGCTGCATATGGTATTGAATTTCCGTCTTCTGCAATTAAAGCTAAAGAATAACCTTTTGTCGTAAATAACAAATCATCGGTTTTATTGGCAACAAGTTGTACTCCTAAAATAGCACTGGTACTGTTTGTTGTTAATGAACCGTCAACTAACGAATCAGGTAATCTATCCAATAAATACTCTTCTTGGAAAATATATTTCGATTTTTCCCATGTAAAATATGTTGATAATGCCGTTACATAAGTATAGGGAGAAAGTTCAAAATTGAAATTCAGTTTAGCACCGTAAATATTTGCATTCCACTCATTTTTCTTTTTTTCCAGAGTATAATAAGTTTCGAATTTGGTATTAATTGTTTTACCAAATAAAAATGGCTGTTCAAGACTTATTCTGGCATCTGCATATCCGAAAATGTTACTACTTGCCAAATTAGCTTCTTTAATAAATTCGGCAATATTTTGCGCTGCAAAAGAAAGTCCGATAGTTAGTTTTCTTGCATCACCCAAAAAGTTTTTATTAATAAAATTTAAACCGAAACCGAGTTTAAAAATATTATTTTCATTTATCCCGATAATTTCTGGTGATAATTCATTTAATTTACCAATAACCGTTTTTATTTTAATCGGTACATAATTATCGCTTGTATCCTGATAACTTGGGGTAATTACCGCAGAAGAAAATAGATTTGTTCTATAAAGTCTTATCTGCGATAATTTTAGCGCATGATAACTATAATAATTATCAGGTTTAATATTTACTATTTCTCTAATTAAATCTTCACTTACTAATTTTTCACCGGGTCCGCTTTTTTCTACACTTACCTCGCTAATTTTATATCTTTTTCCTAATTCAAAATTAATGTTTACATCTACAGTATTTCTAAAAGTATCTATTTTTACAACCGGAAGTGAATTTTTCACAAGCATATATCCTTTATCCTGTAAAAAGTTCAAAATCAAATCGTTATTCTCTTCAACAATATAATCCGAATACTGAATGGCTGTGTCTAATGTGATTATTCCTTTAATGTTCTCTTGTAATTTTTCCGGAATATTTTCTAAACCGGTAAATTTATAATTATGAATAAACGAAGGATCATTTTCCTGAATGTAGAAAACTAAATCAGCATATTTTTTTTCATTTCCGCTTATTGAATATTCCGCATTCATCTTAACCTTGAAAAACCCATAAGACATATACAAATTTTTTAGTATCGATACATCGTCAAGAATTTGCAATGAATCGAAGTAACTGGCAGGATTACCAAAACTTGTAAAACTATTTAAAAATTTAGAAAACCAACTGGGTGTTTCTTTAGAATAAATTATATCTTTTAACTCAGTTGAAGAAAAGTATTCATTTCCGACAAATTTAATACTATTAAGTTCAATTTTATTTTCCTCTTCTGCTTGTAAATATGTATTAAATACAAAGGCAATAATAAATAGATAAGAAATAATTGAATTAATTCGCATAGTATTAATTTTTAATTGTAACCTTTGTTCCTACGTTAATAATCGTTAAAAGCTCATCTAAATTTTCATTACTTAATGCAATTGAGCCGTTCGTCCAGTTAAAGACAAAAGGTAAATTTTTGAAAATCAAATTATACTCCCCTATTCCCTGAATCCCGATATCTCCGCCAAGTATAGTATTTTCAAATGAACACCCGTTATATTTTAAACTGTTTTTTATCGCCATAAATTCATCTTGATTGATAGACCTTATTCTAAAAGCTTCCGTTGCATCATTAAGATTCGGAAAATTCAACATCAATTTCTTGTAGTAAAGATTATTTGTATCAATTTTACAAATTATATATTCACCAATTGGAGTAACAAAATCATTCTTAGATAACTTAACCGAGCTGTTTCTTCTTCCGAAAACCACATGGTAAGTTTTAACTTTTATTGTGTCCAAATATAAATCAAGCGTATAATTATTTCTGTCAATAACTATTGAAGGATTATTGATCTCCGTTATATTTTTAGCTTTTAATTCCTCAGTTAAAGGGATTTCCCTAAGATTTAAAATTACACCATAAATTACCATTCCGAAAAAAAATAATAAAATACTGCTGATTATATAAATAAAATTACGTAACATTTATTTGAGTAAAACTTTACTCTCTTTTTTAAAAAGTTTAAACAATAAATATAATAAATGAACAAGTGAAATTTTGGGGGATTGTGCAGTTTGTTTGGTCTAAAAATTTGTTTTCGATTTTTAAGAATACGACTGTTCATACATAACCCCAACTTCTTAATCGTACCCTTGATAAAGAAGTTGGGGTTCTTTGTTTATTCAATACTACCAAAAAAGTTAATGACGTGAGCTTTTAACAGCATCAACTACTGCTATTGCAGTTAGGTTAATAATATCTTCAACTGTCGCTTCTCTTGGTAAAACATGAATGGGTTTGTTCAAACCCATCAATACAGGACCGATTACAGTTGCATTGGTTAAGTTTTTCATCAATTTATAAGCTGTATTACCAGAATTCAAATCAGGGAAAATTAATATGTTTGCATCACACTTAATATTGGAAAACGGAAATCTTTGCTCAGCAACTTGAGGATTAACCGCTGAATCCAATCTCATTTCCCCGTCAATAATTAGATCCGGTCTTAATTCTTTAACAATTTCTGTTGCTCTTTTAACTTTTAACGATTCAGAATTTTTAGAACTACCGAAGTTACTGAACGATAACATTGCAATTTTAGGTGTCATATCAAATTCTTTTACGGTATCTGCAGTACTTATTGCAATTTCGGCTAAAGTTTCAGCATCTGGATTAACATTTACGGTAGTATCCGCAAAGAAATAAACTTTTCTATTATATATAACAATGTGTAAGGCAGAAACCTTTTTAAAATTCTTCTTTAAACCTACTGATTGCAATGCCGGTCTGATAGTTTCTGGGTAACTGTGTGCAATTCCGCTAATTAAAGTATCTGCTTGCCCCATTTTAACCATCATTGGTCCGTAATAATTTGGCTGACTTATCAGGGAATGTGCTCTTTTTAAAGTAATACCTTTCCTTTGTCTCATATTAAAAAAATCTTCAGCATAGCTTTTACATTTTTCACATGTTCTTAAATTAATTATTTCAAACAATTCCTTATCAAATCCAAACTCTTTTATTTTATTCTCAATAATATTTTCATTACCTACCAGAATTGGTTTTGCAATATTATCTACTGCAACAGCATTTGCTGCTCTAATTATTTTTTCCTCTTCACCTTCCGGGAAAACAACCCGCTTAGGATTTTTTTGAGCTTTGTGAATCATTAATCTAATTAGTTCTTGAGAATACCCTAAACGCTCCTGTAATTGTTCTTCATATTTTGCCCAATCAGTAATAGTATGACGAGCAACCCCAGTTTCAATTGCTGCTTTGGCAACTGCAGGAGCAACTCTCCATAGAACTCTGGGATCAAATGGTTTAGGAATCACATAATCGGGACCGTAAGAAAAAGCGTTACCTGAATAAGCCTGTAAAACAGCTTCCGGCACATCTTCCTTTGCAAGATCTGCTAAGGCTCTAACGGCAGCCATCTTCATTTCTTCATTTATTCCTGTAGCTCTAACATCTAAAGCCCCTCTAAAAATAAATGGGAAACCCAAAACATTATTTACTTGGTTGGGATAATCACTTCTGCCTGTAGCCATAACAATATCATCTCTAACTTCCTTAGCTGCTTCATAAGTAATCTCCGGATCCGGATTAGCCATTGCAAATACTATTGCATTTGGAGCCATAGATTTTACCATATCCTGAGAAACAACATCACCTTTAGATAAACCAATAAATACATCTGCGCCATTCATAGCATCATCGAGACTTTTAAATAGATTTTTGCCGGCAAATTGTTTTTTATATTTATTTAAGTCCTCTCTTCCTTCATGAATCAAACCTTTAGAATCGAACATAAAAATGTTCTCTCTTTTTACTCCTGCTTTTATATACAAATTTGAGCATGAAATTGCTGCTGCTCCTGCTCCGGAAACAATAACTCTTAAATCGGATAACTTTTTATTAGAAATTTCTGCGGCATTAATTAAAGCGGCACAAGATATTATTGCTGTTCCGTGTTGGTCATCATGAAAAACAGGGATGTTCATCGTTTTTTAAGTTCTTCTTCAACTTCAAAACACTCCGGCGCTTTAATATCTTCTAAATTTATTCCTCCGAAAGTAGGTTCAAGAAGCTGGCAGACTTTAATCATCTCTTTGGCATCTTTAGTTTTTAACTCTATATCAAAAACATCAATATCAGCAAATCTTTTAAAAAGCACTCCTTTCCCTTCCATTACCGGTTTTCCGGCATGCGGACCAATATCGCCCAAACCCAATACAGCAGTACCGTTAGAGACTACTGCAACCAAATTACCTTTTGCAGTATATTTTAAAACGTCATCATCGTTGGCTTCTATTTCTCGGCAAGGTTCTGCAACTCCCGGTGTATATGCTAATGAAAGTTCCCGTGAAGTATAACATGGTTTTGTGGCAACCACTTCAATTTTACCAGGTCTTCCTTTGCTGTGATAATCGAGAGCTTCTTGTTTTTTGATGTCCATTATGAACCTCTGAATAATAGTTTATAGGATAAAATTATCGTATTAAAAATATGCATTTTTGTAACAACGCCCAAAAGAATTGATGTTTATTTTTAGCAAACTAAATTATTTTAATAAGCCAAGTTAACAATTAGGGAAATATGACGATTTATCTTTTGTTTTAAACAATTTATATTTGAATATTATTTATTTGTTATTAAATTGCTGAGTAAAATAATTTTAACATCCTCTATATAAAACCATTAGAAATATGTTTTTAGTATTTGTCTTTTTATTTTACTCTATAAATATTTTTGCTCAATACCGTTCAGACTACAATTTAAGTAATTTTAATTACATAAATGCGACTAACAAATATAAAGCAACAAAAAATTACTTACCGATAAACATAGAAAATAAATATTCGGCATTAAATTTAGCAGGACAAAACGCCGCAGGGTTGGCATGCGGATTTGCATTTGCAATGCCATCTTATTTATTGGCAAATACAGAAAAAATACGCAATACCGATACTAGAACAGATCTAATTATTTTCTCGCTATTAAGTTATGTGGTTGGGTCTGCTACAGGTGTTGTTTTGGTAGCTAATATTGAAAACCCAAAAATTTCTTTTTGGGATACTTTTGGTTACTCTGCTATTGGCGGTGCTTTGGGCATTTTAACTTTAACTTCAACTTTTGACGGAAGAGATATTTCCCCTGGTGCATTTCTGCTTACACTGGTTTTGCCTACTTTCGGTTCGATGATTTATTCTGCATTTGTTTCAGACTGGCCGGATGATGTATACAATGTTAGCTATACAATAAAAATAGAAACACACAAAGATTTAATTGAACATACAAAACTGTTTAATATCGAATTAATAAGAATACATTTTTAGTTTATTAAAATGAGAGTAATAATTTTATTTATGTTAATATTTGGTAATTGTTTTGCTCAAAAGTATTATACAAGTTTTAACTATGGCAGTTTAATTTCAAGCAAAAACCATTACTCCGTTTCACTTTTTAAAATAAATTTTAATTACGAATTTGAAGATTATAATATTTCAATAGGGTCTGCAATAACAGGTTTATCCGATAAATTGTACTCAAATGTAATTAGTCGGCAGCCGGAATTCCCTTATTATTTAGATATAAGCGGTTTTTATTATACACTTGGGGTAATAGTAAAATACTACCCGGAATTTTTTAATGTATTGCCTTCTATTAAACCTTTTGTAGGTACAGAAGTTGGCTTTTATATTGATAATTCTATGAGAAGCACAAATACTAATCTACCAACATGTGAAGAATCATATATTTTTGACTTGCCTAATGATTTGTATGCAAACATAAATTTCGGTTCGGTTTTCTTCCCTGAAAGTGTTTTGAGTTTAATTTTTGAAATAAAATACCGGTTTAGAAATCCGAGAATTACCTTCACAGTACCGGCTTGCCAGTTTCAGGGTTTATCATCAAGCTATACGGAAAAGGTTGACTTAAACATGCTTATGTGGAGTGCCGGACTTAGAGTTAATTTTTAGAAGTTTAGTTTTGTTAAATTTTATAAATATGTATCATTATCAAGATCATCCTTGTTGTTCCAAGAAAATCGACACAGGGTGGGAATTGGCATGGATTCACGATATGGGGAGTGTTTATGAAATATCTCCTTAAAAGAAAATAATTAGGTAAGTAATATGAAAAAAATCTTTTTTTTATTTATTGTTCTAAATACTATTACCTTTGCCCAAAAATACTCTGTTGGTTTTATGCATTCAAGGTTGATAGATGGTAAAAACTATAATTCAGCTTTGGCATATTCACTTGAAGGTGACTACGGAGTTTTAAACAATTATATAAAAATGGGTGTTAATGTTTCAATTGTAGATGCAAGAATATCAAAATCATTCATTAAAAATTCAACTACAATAGACCCCTTTGAACTATCCTTTAAGGTTGGTATCCATATAAAATATTCTCCTTTTGAGAATGGAAGTAATTTGAGTAGCTTCAAACCATATATTAGTATAGAATTAGGAGATTATATATCGGGGCATATTGTTACTTACTTAAACATGCCTTCCGGTTGTGTAGATTTATATAGATTAGATTTACCGAATAGCATTTACACAAATATTGGTTTAGGTACTGATATTTTTTTGATGAAAATTATAGTATTAATATAGGGTGCAAATATCAAATATTTAATCCAACAATAAATTATGAAAAACCAAATTGTGTAGATGAGAATGTTACTTCATATTCAAAATATACAGAAACAGTAAATTTAAGCATGCTTATGTGGAGTGTAGGGTTAAGAGTTAATTTTTAGAAGTTTTGTTTTATTTAATTATATGAATAATTAAGATAATACAAATAATTAAGACTATAAGTGTTATTATTTATTTTTATTATATTTAATTTATATTAGTTTTATATGCAATAATTATTATCTAATTATTTTTAACTTGACTTATATCGTTTTTTTTTTTATACATTAATGTCCGCATTAACTTTTTTCAATAGTTGAGGAGGACAAAATGCAGAAGAGACCATTTGCTCTTTTTATCGGTGTTTTTATTTCTTTTTTTATTCTTTTTTCTTGTAATGACCTAAACATTGTTGATAGTTCTTTAAACGACGTGAAAATAGGAAATGAGCAGCCAGCACTTAACAAAATACAAGACAAACCGAAACCTGTTGGAAAAATTATTGGTTATGAAATTGTTGAGGTAAATGGTAAAAAGAAAAAAATACCAATTTATTATAGTAAAGATTATAAGGATATTGGAATTAAAGCATTAAGTTGTGATTATTATTCTGTTTATGTTAATAAGTTTGACCATTATGAACCTAAAAGCGGTAAGAATTTGGGAATAATGAACCAAAAACCAGCGATAAAAAGTGCTAATGAATTACATAATACGTGGGGATTTAATGGTTATACTGTTCACAGTTCCACAGAAAAGAACAATATGGTAAATATAGGGTATGACACAAATAATATAATGGTAACTATCCCTGTTCAAGAAAATGGGAACTATACAATACCATATGGTTCTTTTCCTAAGTATTATTTAGATGAACCGCTAGAAAGGGGTTGGCTTGATATGGCTGATGTTTTTGACATTTCAGATGAAATATACAGTCGTAACAATCAGGCAAAATTATTTATGGGTAGTTATAAGGATGATAATTTTGTAAAATCATGGTATAGTTCTGTCTTACAAAGCAAAACAAATACAAGAATGATGTGTGACCAATATTATGATGGTACTTTATTTTATGGTGATGACCAAAGACCCTACTGGACATGGTTTAAAAATAATTACGGGAGTAGTAGGGTTAAATCTCATTGGATACATATACTAATTGATGGTATACAGGAGGATTTTACAATGCTCTTTAATCATGCAAATAATTTAGGTATTGGTGAACTTTGGTTATATGCTGGCGATGCAAATCCTAAGTGGTGGGAAGTAGGTGCTATTTCTGCAACATTAACTGCATCAAATTACGAATCTTATTTGGCAGATTATTGTCTTGTTGCTTTTAATAAAGGTTGGTTAAGAAAGTTTATAAAAAGATATAAATATATGTATCATTGCCCAGAGTATCATGGAGACCCTTGCTGGTGCAGTAACAATGAAACCGGATGGGAATTAGAATGGATTCAATATTTGGGAATTTACGAAGTTTATCCTTAACTCTTTTTTTTCTAAATTTTTGATTTAGGGAGATTAATAATGAAAAGAATATCAGTAATTGTTTTATCCATTTTGTCATCTTACAGTATTTTCAGTCAAAATTATTCTGTTGATCTAAACTATTCAGGATTATTGAATGCAAAAAACATTAAATCAGTAGCTGTATATGCTATTAGCGGCAACTATTTTTTTAATGAATACAATTTAAGTTTTGGCTTAGATTTTAAAGTAATTGATGGTAAAGTTAATTTTAGTGCTATGAAACATCCATCCTTATTGCTTGATGTTTTTGATGAATCAGTTCCTTCTCTTGGATTAAATACAAAATATTATCTTTCGGTATCGAGTATTCAATCTTATGTTAAACCATTTATTGGTTTTGGTCTAGGCTGGTATTTGAATAAAAAAGCTTTTGGTTACTTTGGAAATATGATTACATCTTTGGAAAAATCATCATATAGTTTTTCAAATTCAATTTATCCTTATGTAAATTTTAATATCGGTTCAATAATTTTCCCAGAAGAAGTTCTCAGTTTTGTATTTAATTTTCAGTATCAGATCAGAAGACCTAAAATTACCTATACAAAAAATTATATTGCAAATAGTACATCAATAGAGGAAAAATATACAGAAACAGTAAATTTAAACATGTTTATGTGGAGTATGGGATTTAGAGTTAATTTTTAGTAGCAATAAAAAAAGTGCCCGGCATCTTTTAGATGCCTGGCACTTGGTAATAAATAGGGGATGTGTCATTACATTGCTCCCACCGTCCATACGGTAGTAAGAACAA
>JAJRZB010000366.1 GCA_024275455.1 Bacteroidota bacterium
AATTTCGCCGGTGCGGTCTTTTAATCTTACATCAAGTCTGCCGGAAGGATTATGAACTCCGGTTAAAAGAAGCATTGCATCAAGAAGATCAACCCCGGTTACAATTCCAACTAACTTATTTGCTTCAATAACAGGGAGACAGCCGATTTTTAATTCTCTCATTTTTTGTGTTGCAACTTCAACCGGTTCGGATGGATGAGTTACTTCAACAGGACGGCTCATAACTTCAGAGACTGTAGAACTTGGGTCAAAAGTTTGTTTGGCTAATTTACTGGTAGCTAATCTTAAATCCCTGTCTGTAACAATTCCAACAAGTTCTCCCTTGTTCAGAATAGGTAAGTGCCTGATGTTTTTTTCATTCATTAAATGATATGCTTCACTTAGTTTTATTAAGGGCGAGATTGTAATAGGATTAACTTGCATTACTTCTCTAATTAACACTTCTTTTCTCCTTAAAATTAATAAGATGGTCTTTTGGTACTACGGATACTAAGTTTAACATTTAAGTTATTATCTATAACCGCTTCTTCACCTTCAATTACATTTATTTCCAAACAACACAACCAAGGCAGTTCTTCAATCATTTGAGATAACCTTCCTAAAACTTGTTTTAATCCGGATGAAGATTTAAGATTTATGTTATCAAAAATTTCATCTAAATCTCTGTAAGTAAGCGGAGTAATTCTAACGAACTTTTTATGCCCCGGTATATTTAATTCAATTACAGGTCCGAATAACGGATCCGATTTTATTGCGACTGCAATTAGTTTTTCAGTTTTAAGATTGTTTTCAATCTTTATTCCGAACAGATTAAAAATCTTTATTGCTTCATTTTTTTCAAGATCAATAAAGTTTTCGGGCAATTTCCAATTAGAAATAATATTATTAACAAGCTTCCTTGCTTCTTCGGCATTAACATCACTGTACCATACAATTTTTCCCGGAGGATTTTTCTTAAATTCGGAATATCTTACAATTCTGCCAAGTGCTCTTACTGCTGATTCAGGGAACCTGAATGCGGGAAAATTATTTTTTTCTAATGTTTCAGTTGAGTCATCAGTCATTGAAATAGTTCCGGCAGCTCCCATTAAACAAAGCAGCACAGGTTTTTCCTTGCCGGATTTTATTTTAGCAGTTTGCACAGCTCCTTTGATTGAAAGGGCAATCTCTTGCGATATATCTTTACCTACAGAGGCAAAACCAATTAGTAACGAGTGAATATTATCATCTTCTAAAAGTTTGGAGGCAGCTGTTTCATATTTATCTGCGGAAGTAAATGCCCCGAGATTTACCAATGCATCTTTACCAATACTTAGATTATTTGTTTCACAAGTGTCTGCAAAAATTGTAGCCATTCCCGCTGAGTTAGCAATTATCCCTACTTTATTACCTTCTGGCAAAGGTTGATGTGCCAGAACAATAGCCGTATCAAACAATTCTTCTAATGTTGGAGCAAGAATAACACCGGTTTGATGAAAGAGAGCTTCAATTTCTAATACTCCGCCTGCCATTGCTCCGCTTTTTTCTTCAACTGTTTTTCGTCCGGCTGTACTGCTTACACTTTTAACACAGAGAATAGGTTTTTTGTAACTCATGCTTCGTGCAACCCTAACAAATCTTCTCGGGTTACCGAAAGTTTCCAAATATAAAATTACAATTTCCGTTTTAGAATCTTCTTCCCAGTATTGAAGGAAATCATTACCGGAAACATCTGCCCTGTTACCCGCAGAAACAAATGTAGTAAGGTTTAATCCTAAAGATTGAGCGTAATTTAATATTACCAAACCGAGTGCGGCAGAATGGGCAAATAAACCAATATTGCCGGGGGGAGTTAATTTGGGCAGTAGACTGGCATTAAGTCTAATTTCCGGATCGGTATTCATTAATCCCAAACAACTTGGACCTAATAACCGTACTCCGTTGGAACGTACAAGATCGACAAGCTCTTTTTGCCTTTCTTTTCCTTCAGTACCGGCTTCTGCAAAACCGGTAGAGACAACTACTATACTTTTTGTACCTACTTCAATTGCTTCCTTAGCAGTATTTATAACTTCTTCTGTTGGTACCGTGATAATTGACAAATCGATATTTTCAGGAATTTTAGAAATATTTGAATAAGCTTTTACACCATTTACAGGTAGAGCATCTTTGTTTATAGGATAGACAGTACCGTTAAAATTACCGGAAATAATGTTTCTGAAAATCATATTTCCAAGAGATGATGAATCCTGATCAGCATCCATAACAGCAATTGACTTGGGTTTAAGCATCGGTAATAAAGAATTAGCTACAGCAATCCGTTCCCTTAAAGCGGTTATTTTCCAAAGTGAAGAAGCTCCATCGATAGGGAATTCGATATGAATTGTTTCAGAATCCCAAACCTTATGAATTTCGAAACCTGAACTTTTAAAAACATTTATCATTTGTTGATTTTCAGACAAAACCTCAGCTTCAAACTCAATAATACCGTTAGCTGCTGCTATACCGGCAAGTCTTTCTAAAAGAAGAGTGGAAATTCCCAAACCTTGATGCGAATCGCCAATTAAAAAAGCAACTTCCGCAGTTCTATTATTTCCCATTGAAATATAGTTTGCAAGACCAACAACTTTTGCATCGGCACTTTAACCTTCCGTAGCTAATAAACAGCCGGAGTCTTTAAAATCTCCACTGCATAAGTTTTTAATAATTTCATCGGAAACTTGTGAAACGGAAGCCATAAATCTCATGCGTAGAGACTCTTGAGAAAGGCTTGACATAAAAGAGGCAACCTGATCTATATCTTCTAAAGTAGCAGGTTTTAAAAAAATGCCTTGTCCGTTTTTTAATATAACGTGTTCTTTATAGTGCATTCCTTCCGGAATAATCCTGAACATTATTGCCTCAAAGTTGCAGTAATAATATTGCCTAAAAATAAAATAGGAGGTTCAAATAACAAATATTGAACCTCCTATAAAAAGAATTAATAAAGTTTTTTGATTTCTTCTACAATTTGCGGATTAGCTAATGTGGTAACATCGCCGGTATCGTTTCCTTGAGCAATTGAACCTAATACACGACGCATTATTTTTCCCGAGCGGGTTTTAGGCATATCGGGTACAATCCAAACTCTACCCGGTTTTGCAATTGGTCCTATTTCCGTAGCAAGTGTATCCGAAATCTTTTTCTCTAATTCCGGTGAGGGTGAAAAACCGGGTTTTAAAGAAACAAATACATGAGGTTTAACGCCTTTTATAGGATCCGGAACCGGAACAACGGCAGCTTCACCAACTTCATCAACTATAAGCGCTGCAGATTCCAATTCTTTAGTTCCAAGTCTATGCCCTGCAACATTAATTACGTCATCAATTCTACCAAGTATTCTAAAGTAGCCGTCCGGGGCTTCAACTGCTCCGTCACCGGCAAAATAAGGCCAATCATGCCAGTCTTTACTTTCAGGATCTCTGTTATAACGGGTATAATATTGATTCTTAAATCTTTCATCATCTCCCCAGATAGTAAGCATTCTACCCGGCCAAGGATTTTTAATAACTATATTACCCGCTTTACCGCAGCCTTTTGGTAAAGGTTTTCCTTCTTCATCTAAAATTTCAGGATATATACCCGGAACGCCCGGTCCGGCACTACCGGGTTTCATTTTATGTAAACCGGGAATAGTTGAACATAAAAATCCGCCGGTTTCTGTTTGCCACCATGTATCTACAATTACAGCCTCTTTTTTACCAACAACATCGTAATACCATCTCCAAACATTAGGTTCAATCGGTTCACCAACTGTTGTCATGTGCTTAAAATGATAATTATATTTTGCAGGTTCTTCCGAACCGATTCTTCTTAAGGCTCTAATTGCTGTTGGAGATGTATGAAAAATATTTACATCCAACTCTTCGGCAATTCTCCAAGGTCTACCTGCATCTGGGTGGGTTGGAACACCTTCAAAAATTACAGACGATGCTGCTAAAGCTAAGGGTCCGTAAACAATATATGAATGTCCCGTAATCCAGCCTATATCAGCCATACACCAGTAAACATCTTCAGGATGAATATCCTGAATATATTTTGATGTACCTGTTACATAAGCCATATATCCACCAATAGAGTGTTGGGCACCTTTTGGTTTACCGGTAGTTCCTGAAGTATACATTAAGAATAATGTATCTTCTGCTTTTAAACTTACAGGTTCAATTACTTTATGGTAATAGTCTTTAATAATATCATTCACAAATACATCTCGTCCTTCAACAATAGGTGTTTCTCCGGAATATTTACCCGGATATCTTTGCCAAATTAATACTTTCTCAACATGTTGTCCTTCTTCTTCAGCGTGTTTAACGGCAATATCTGCTTTTTCTTTATGGTCTAATAATTTCCCTCCGCGGTAGTATGCATCGGCTGTAATAAGATATTTACTTTTTGCATCAACAATTCTATCGGCACAAGCTTTGCCGGAAAAGCCCGAAAATACTTGAGAATGTATTACACCGAGACGTGCACAGGCTAACATTGTAATTGCTAATTCAGGAATCATAGGCATATGTAATGTAACTGTATCTCCTGCTTTTAGTCCACAGTAGTCTTGCAATACTGCAGCAAATTCATTAACCCGCACATATAATTCTTGAAAAGTCATGTGGGTAATCGGTTCGTTTTCCGGTTCCGGAACAAAATGGATAGCAGTTTTGTTTTTATGTTTTGCAAGGTGTCTGTCAATACAATTATAACTTGCGTTTAATTTGCCTCCAACAAACCATTTAAAAAATGGCGGGTTGCTGGAATCAAGAATTGTATCCCACCTTTTATCCCAATCCAACATATCAGCATATTCTTCAAAACATTCTGGGAAATTATCTTCTCCAAATTTTTCCAGAACATTTTTATCGGTTAGATTTGCTTGATCAATAAACTTTTGGGATGGTTCAAAATATTCTTCTTCTTTCCAATGAACAGCTATCTGTGATTCGGAAACATTATCTTGGTTGGTTTTTGTTTCGTCTGCGGCCATTTGTACTCCTGTTTTATAGTTAGAAGATCAACGATTAATTCTAAGTATAGGAAGTGTGTGTTATAAATGCAATTTACACCATATTATTTATTATTGCAATTAAGAAAGGGATTAATTTTCTTTCTTTAATCCAATTTTTAATTTTTTATACATTAAAATTATTTTATTTGCTTTCTGACTTTTTCCCCAACAAACCAAACCAGCTTGGATTTATAAGTTTAGATTTTGTAAGAGCCCATAGAAATAAGAGTGCAAAAGCACCAATTGCTATGGAAATTAAAAAATGTCCGCCTAATTGAGGTTCAAGAATAAATCTAATATAGAGAGTAATTGATATATAGATTATTACAAAAACATCAGAGGCTTTTTTGCCGAGTCCAATTTTCATTTTTAGAACCTAAAAAAAAATTATATATTAAAATTACATTTTATTAAGCTCATCTCATTTTACAAAATAATATATAAAAATGAGCAATACAATAACACATAGAATTTATGACTTCTTAAAAGAGCATCCTCCTTTTAATTTTATATCTAAAAACGAACTGCATAAAATTGCCGGACAAGTAAGTGTAATTTATTTGGAAAACGGGAAAGTTATTTTTCAGCAGGGGGAAAATCCTCCGGAATATTTTTATGTTGTAAGAGACGGAGCAGTTCAACTTTACAATGAATTTAAAGCGGAAAAAGTTCTTATTGATGTATGTGACGAAGGTGATATTTTTGGAATAAGACCTTTAGTATCAAAAGACCAACCTTATACATTAACGGCAGTTGTTTTAGAGGAAGCTTTAATTTATAAAATACCCACTTCTTCTTTTACAAAGATTATGCATTCCAACAAAGGAGTTGAACATTATTTTTCTTCTTCTTTTGCTGCCGGAGTAAGAAACCCGTATGCTAAGTTTAGTAAACAAAGAATATTTGATCAAGAAGATGATTATTTAAGAGAGGATTTTAATTTATCTGAAGTACAAACCATTCAAATAAACAATAATCCGGTTACATGTTCTGTTAAAACAAAAATTCAAGAGGCGGCAATAATTATGCGGAAACACAAGGTTGGTTCCATAATTGTTGTAGATGAAAGATTTCATCCAATTGGAATTATTACAGATAGAGACTTGCGTAACAAAGTTGTAACCGGAGATACTTGTGTAACTTGTGAGATTGAAGATATTATGAGTTCCCCAGTAATTACTTCTCGTGATGAAGTAACAGCTGCGGATTTGCAACTGGTAATGATAAAAAATAATATTCATCATATTTGTATTACACAAGACGGAACCAATAAATCAAAATTAATTGGAATAGTTTCTGAACACGATATTTTAGTACTGCACGGTAATAACCCTTCTGTTTTTATTAGAGAAAGCAAAAGAGCAAAAGATGCCGATAAACTAAAACAGATTAGATATAGGGCAGAACGACTGTTAAAAAAATATTTAAAGCAGGAAGTTTCTATCTCATATATCTCAAGGATAATGACTGAAATTAATAATACAATTAATAGAAGAGCAATAGAGATAGTTATTGCTGATTTATTAAGTAAGGGTAAAGAAATACTAAATGTTAAATGGTGCTGGTTAGCACTTGGCAGTCAGGGCAGAGAAGAACAACTTTTAAGATCCGATCAAGACAATGCGTTGGTTTTTGCAGATGTTGATGAGCAAGAATATGATGGAATAAAAGAGTATTTTCTTTTATTAGCGGATGGAGTAAATAAAATTCTTACTGAATGCGGGTTTGATTTTTGCCCGGCTAATGTTATTGCGCGAAATCCCAAATGGTGTTTATCTTTGAGTCAATGGAAAGAACAATTTGATAAATGGATTTATACTCCCGGTGCAAAAGAAGTAATGTACTCAACAATATTTTTTGATTTTAACCCGGTATATGGAGATTTTGAACTTCCTGAAAAAATGTCAGAACATATTTTTAGTTCCATAAAAAACCAGCAAAGTTTTTTATCATTTTTAGCAAGAAATGCATTGGAAAACCCCCCGCCATTAAGTTTTTTTAGAGGCTTTATGGTTGAACATACAGGCGAACATAAAGATCAATTTGATATAAAAGCAAGAGCTATGATGCCTTTGGTAGATGGTGCACGTGTTTTGGTTTTAGCCGCAAAAATTAAGGGGATAAACAGTACAATAAAAAGATATGATAAACTGGCTGAGGTTGAACCAGAAAATAAAGAGTTATATGAACAACTTTCCGATGCATACGAAATTGTAATGCGATTTAGAGCTATGCAAGGATTAAAACATAAAAATAATGGTCGATATTTTAGACCAGAAGAATTAAATAAAATGCAGAGACTTATGCTTAGAAACTGTTTTAGACCAATCAAAGAACTTCAAACTATTCTTACAGTTAGATTTAACTTAAAAATGTTCAGATAATGTTTAATCTATTCAAACAAAATAGTTCTAATGAAATACCCGACTGCTGGAATAAGTATCTAAAAATTTTTAACGAAAAACAAAATTTAAACATTCCAATTTCTGATGCAAAATTTGTAGTTCTTGATGTTGAATCGAATGGATTGGATGCTAAAAAAGATAAAATATTATCTATTGGAGCTGTTAAAATTATAAATAATCAAATTGATGTTTCGAACTCTTTTGAATTATTTATTGATCAGTCTGAATTTAATCCAGAAAATGTACCGATTCATGGTATTCTTAAAAATGGAAACAATATAAAAGTATCTGAACAAGAAGCTTTAAAAAAACTGGTTGAATACCTAGAGGATTATATAATTGTTGGGCACAGTATTGTTTTTGATATATCAATAATTAACCAAACACTAAAAAGGTATAATTGCGGAAAACTGTTAAACAAATCATTAGATACAATTAATTTGTATCAAAGACTTAAAGGAGCTGATTATAAATTTGGAGATTCAACATCTTTAGATAAATTATCAGATGAATTTAAAATCTCCCAAAGTGATAGACACAATGCTGCCGGTGATGCATTAATTACAGGAATTTTATTTCTTAAAATTGTAACAAGACTAAAGCAAAGAGGAGTTAACACTCTTAATGATTTGTTGCGGGTTAAAAAAACACTACTATAAAAAAAGAGAGGTATTATAACCTCTCTTTTTTTTAACAGTATTATTTCAATTAATGAATATGTGCAGCACCTGCTCCTCTCGGTACCCTGATGTCTTCAACAATTTGCTGTACATCAGCAGGTGGAGGAGGAGTCAATCTTGAAACTACAAGTGAGATTATTAAATTAACGAACATTGCAACAGTTCCAAATCCTTCAGGTGAAATTCCGAACCACCATTCACTTGCCGGAGGCTTAGCATGAACAAACCATCCGAGCTTGTATACTGCCATGTAGAAAAACATTAAGACCAATCCAACAGCCATACCTGTAATTGCCCCTTCCCGATTCATTCTTTTATCAAATATTCCCAGAATAATTGCAGGGAAAAATGAAGCAGCTGCAAAACCAAATGCAAGTGCTACAGTTGCTGCAACAAATCCCGGAGGATGGATACCAAAATAGCCTGCAACGGAAACTGCAAATACAGCACCGATACGTGCCCACATTAACTCTTGTTTCTCCGTAAGGTTAGGTTTAATTTGTTTTTTGATTAGATCATGAGAAAGAGAGGTTGAAATAACCAACAATAGGCCTGCTGCTGTAGATAAAGCTGCTGCAAGACCGCCGGCAGCAACCAAGGCAATAACCCAATTAGGCAGATTCGCAATTTCGGGATTTGCCAATACCATAATATCTCTATCAATTGTTAACTCGTTGGCATTTTTATCTCCTACATATTGTACCAAGCCGTCATTATTTTTATCTTCAAATTTAATTAAGCCGGTTTCTTCCCAACTTTTAAACCATTGAGGCATTTCGGAATATTTTTTTTCGCTAACTGTATTTATCAAATTTGTTCTTGCAAAAACTGCTATTGCAGGAGCTGTTGTATAAAGAATAGCGATAAATAGTAAAGCCCAACCTGCTGATTTTCTTGCATCAACAACTTTTGGTACGGTAAAGAACCGAACAATAACATGGGGTAACCCTGCAGTACCAACCATTAACGCAAAGGTAATTGCAAAAACATCTATCATTGATTTTGCTCCGGTCGTATACTCGTGAAATCCTAGATCACGATGGAGCATATCTAATTTTTCTAATAAATAAACCCCAGATCCACTTTCTGTACTTAGAAAACCCAATTGAGGGATCACGTGTCCTGTCATGGTTAAGGAAATAAAAATTGCAGGAACCATGTATGCAAAAATTAAAATACAATATTGTGCTACTTGGGTGTATGTAATTCCTTTCATGCCGCCAAGTACAGCATAAATAAAAACTATTGCCATACCAATAAATACACCGGTATTAATTGGCACTTCTAAAAATCTTGCAAATACAACACCAACACCTCGCATTTGTCCGGCTACATAAGTAAATGAAACAACAATAGCAGCAACTACAGCTACTGTTCTTGCAATATTTGAATAATATCTATCCCCTATGAAATCCGGAACAGTAAACTTTCCGAATTTTCTTAGGTAGGGTGCTAAAAGTAGTGCGAGTAAAACATAACCGCCGGTCCATCCCATAAGAAATACTGCACCGTCATACCCCATAAAAGAAATTAACCCTGCCATGGAAATAAAAGAAGCAGCCGACATCCAATCCGCTGCGGTTGCCATACCATTTATAGTTGGGTGAACACCTTGACCGGCAATATAGAAATCTTTTGTAGAGCCGGCTTTAGACCAAATTGCTATACCAATGTAGATAGCAAAGGTTATACCGACAATAATAAATGTCCAAATTTGTACACTCATAATTTGTCTCCCGAATTAGAATTTTGTTAAAGAAATGTAATTATTGTTTGAACTCATTCATGAACATCATATTCTTTATCTAACTTATTCATGTATTTAACATAAAAGTAGATGATAATAACAAAGATGTAAATAGAGCCTTGTTGGGCAAACCAGAACCCTAGTTTTGCTCCACCGATACTTATTGAATTCAAAGCATCAACAAAGAAAATACCGAACACGTAGGAGACGAGGAACCATATGCTCAGTAAGATGAGAACAATTCTAATATTTTTCTGCCAATACTCTTTTAGGTTTTTGTTAGACATGCTATACTCCTATATTAGTGAGAAAAAGCTATTTATTTTTTGGAGGACAGGAAACAGAAATCTTAGAATCGAAACGAATATTTTGCAAAATACAAAAATATTTTTAATTACAAAGAAAAATTTTATTGGTTAAATAAGACAAAAGGT
>JAJRZB010000367.1 GCA_024275455.1 Bacteroidota bacterium
ATTGAAGATTGCATTGATGTTATTTCTGTAGGGACATCATTTTTAAGATTTTTAGAAATAGCAGGAAAATTAAAAAAACCTGTTGTGGTGGTAACCGATAATGATGGTGATGTTGGCGCTGTTCGGAAAAAATATAAGGAATATCTTGATGACAATAGCAAAGAATTTATTAAAATTTGTTTTGATGAAATGAAAGATTCTGGTAATTTAGAGATCGGAAATAAAGCTTTTAATTACAATACTCTTGAACCTAAATTATTAAAAATAAATGGATTAGCAAATTTAAATAAAATCCTTGGCACTAACTATTCTCAGGAACAGGAAGATGACTTACATAAATACATGAAAAAACATAAAACTAAATGCGCTCTAAGAATATTTGACACAGAAGAAAACGTAAAATTTCCACAATATATTTTGGATGCAATAAAATAATTTATGGATAATAATAAACTTATTATTGCTGTAGCAGGTTCAGGTAAAACAACATCCCTGGTCAAGGAGGCATTGAAGGAAAAAGATGGTAGAATTTTAATTACCACCTACACCATAGCAAACAAAGAAGAAATAAGAAAAAAATTTTTTAAGATTAATAAATGTATTCCCGAGAATATTACAGTACAAACATGGTTTTCTTTTTTATTGCAACATGGCGTCAAACCATTTCAAGGTACCTTTAATGAAGATTTGTTCGACTATGAGATTAAGGGACTAAGGTTAGTAAACGAAAAGTCTGGATTTTGGTTTAGAAATAAAAAGGCCAAGAAAGACATTTATTATAGTGAGTATAAAAACTTTAAGGAACATTATTTTTCAAAAGAACAAAAAATTTACTCAGACAAACTTTCCAAGTTTGTTGTCAAATGCAACGAGAAAAGTAACGGCGCTGTAATAGATAGATTATCTAGAATTTATACCCATATATTTATTGATGAAGTGCAAGATTTGGCTGGTTATGATTTAGAAATTCTAAAATTCCTTTTTGAATGTAAATCTAACATTCTTTTAGTCGGCGACCCCAGGCAAGTAACTTATTTAACGCATCATGAAATGAAATATGGAAAATATAAAGCAGGCAAAATTAAAGAATTTGTTCTTAAAGAATGTCAAAAAGAAATTTGCGAAATTGATGAAACATCTAAATCCATAAATTATCGTTGTGTTCCAGCAATTTGCAAACTATCTAATAAACTTTATCCAGATTTTTCGGAGATGAAATCGGGAAATCTTGAAATAACTGGACATGATGGTGTCTTTTTGATAAGACAAAATGATATTGATGTTTATTTACATAAGTATAATCCGATACAACTCCAAAACAGTAGAAAGGAAACAAATATAAACAAAAAATATAAAGTCATTAATTTTGGCGAATCAAAAGGACTAGAATTTAAAAGAGTTCTTATTTATCCGACCAAACCATTTATCAATTGGTTGAAAAACAATTATTATTCTTTAAAGCCCATAAGTCGTTCAAAGTTTTATGTAGCAATAACGAGAGCAAAATTTAGTGTTGGGATTGTTTATGACTATCGTGAAAATTGTAATATTATGGGAATTGAAAAATTTAGTTTAAACAAAGAAGAAGAAAAAGAAAACAAAAATTAGTTGTAAATAATATTTTAAAGTAGGTAGAATGGTTTATAAATAAAGGTAATCGGGCTCGTCCATGGGCCAGACATCTAAAACTCTGGGTCAGAGGGACGCCCCAGAGTACCAATTGTTTACTGTTTGACAGCTAATTGTTATCAAATGAAAAATTCTTACGGAAAGCCATCCGCCCATGTTTGGCAGGCGCAGGCTCACCTTCCCAGATAGCGTTTTCTACTTCTTTTTTTGATGCCCCACGATCTTGAAGCTGAGCTTTAGCGTGCGGGGAGATAATTATCGCTTTCATTTGGGTTTATATTTTCTCAAAAATCCTTGCTGGGCTTCGTTCTTCAACACTTTCTTTTTATTGAACTTTGGCTAAATATGTTTTGGCGGGTTGAAAAAAGGAGGCAAAATCCTCTTTATTAAGGGGATAAGCATAATGCTGGTAAGGGGTTATTTCTTCTTCTACCGGATAGAGTAAGTACGTATTTACCACATAATTCACAAATTTATCAAAATCCGCTTTATTGTGCCCAAAGTTTTTTTCACTACTTAACATACGAAAAGTAAAGACAATAGGGCCTACTCTTATGAAATAGTATTTCTTTTTAAAATCCCCTCTATGCCAAATGTAGCAATCAGCATCCACTTCAATTACGTCTATTCCATTTATAGTGGTAAATCTTTCGCCGTATAAGCTGCAATGGTCGCTGCCTCTGCGATATTTGATAATATCCAAAAAATCATTTTGATCGTCAATTAGCTCTCTGTGCAAATCAAGGCTTACATTCTCAACATAATCTACATATTGAAGCACCCGATAGCCGGCCGGCGGCGGAAAGCTAAAATGACCGACCTTATAATCCAATATTTCAACCTGCTGCCAGTTATCCGGCAAGGGCATCCCGCCGTTTAAATGCTTGCCTCTATATCCTACAGCTCTACCCATAAAAGGAATATCTGTAGGATATCCCTCAAAAAAGGAACAAGAACTAAGCATAATAGCTATTACAAGGATTGAAATATATTTTATTCTACACATTTTTTTAACGCCATCTTGTTACACAAGTTTTTACAAAAAAATACGACAAACCATCCTTCTGTCAACAAAACATTATACCTAAACACCGGAAAAGCCTTATTTCTGAATATAAACGCATCTTCTTAGGACTTAAGCAACTTATTGTTCCAGTTAATTTATCCCCTGTTTGACTTGATTTTTGCTGCGCTTATTGTCAAAAAGAGGGGTTATTTTAAAATAGTTTAGGAATAACTTTGAGATACTAAAATCATCAAATTAACGGTTGTTTATTCTTGATTAATTCCCGAATTAATTGGACAGATTAGCTTGGTTTGTAATTGATAGTATAATATTTCACTACTAAGAACGCTACTTTGGGGCGTGTTTAACATTTAAAGAGACATGGTAATCTCCCAAAAAGTTGTCATTTCCGCAAAAAAATACATTCCAGCCTTAACAACACCAAACATAGATAGATAATTTGGCAACAGACCTAACCTGCCCTTAACCGCCCGCCATTACACTTAGACGCCAAAACGAGAAGGTTAACTCTCAGACAGAAACAAAAATTACAAGACATTCTTCTTGGTGAGGTTTATGACACAGGGCTTAGCCCCGTACTTATTTCACACTAATCCTAATATCACAATAAGACTTTTTTGCCTGCTTGTCAAGTAAAAAAACACTTTTTATAAAAATTATTTTCTTGCGCTCAAAAAACATTAATTCGGCGCTCTGGGGCATCCCTGACCCAAA
>JAJRZB010000033.1 GCA_024275455.1 Bacteroidota bacterium
AAAAAAACATAGTTTATCTCTAAAACTAAGATCTCCGGTTAAGATTCTTTCAACAGTTTTTCTTTTCCTTATTATTGTTGCACTAGTTATTAAGAACATGGATGTGTTAATAAATAACATGGCTTCGGTTGCTCCTGCAGCGTTACTTTTAGTAATATTGGCATTTTCCGGTGGATTTCTTGTTGCTAAATTTTTTGCAACTACATCTGCTCAAGTAAGAAGTATATCAATCGAAGTTGGAATTCAAAACGGAACTTTAGCATTATTAATAACAGCAACAATTTTGGGCATACCTGAAATGACATTAGCGGCTATTTTTTATAGTCTCATTATGTTTGTGGTAGGATTTGTAGCAATTTATCTTTTTAGAAGAAATAATCTTGAATTAGCTGCTGAACCCGTAAACTAATTTTTATATTATAAAAATGATCCGAAAAACAATCAAAATATTGCTATGGTTTTTAGCAGTTATTAGTCTAATACTTCTTGTTGTTGTTAGTCCTTATATATGGAAACATTGGGTAACTTATCCGCAATTGGAAAAGGAGCGTTCAGAATTATGGGCTAAATACAAAGAACCATTAAACTATATAAGGCTTAATGCTTATAAAGGTGAGTTTCACTTACACAGTTATTGGTCACATGATAGTAGGGGAAAAATAAATGAAATTCTTCCCGCTGTAAAAAAGGCGGGATACGATTTTTTATTTTTCTCCGATCATCCTCATGGTAAACTCGATACCTTCCCTAGAAGTTATCAAGGTGTTTATGATGGCGTTATATTTGAGCCGGGAACAGAAAGTAGTAACGGACTTATGGTTTCTCCTTTGGACAGTGTTATTTTAGACTGGAATAAAGGAGATAGTGTTATAATTAATGAAGTTGTTAAGAATAATGGACTTGTATTATATGTCCATACGGAAAAAAAACATAACTGGGATAATCCTGATTATCAGGCAATGGAAATTTATAATATTCATACCGATTTTTTAGATGGTAATGACGGATTATTATCATTAGTTATAAATGCCTTTTTTAATAAGTCAAAATATCATCATTGGATTTTCCGTGAAATTTATGATGAACAAACAGAAATTTTATCTAAGTGGGATTCATTAAACACAAAACGAAAAATTGTTGGAATGGCTGCTGTTGATGCACACAATAACAACAATTTTAGAGCGAAATATCTACCAAATGGAAAAGTTGAATGGGTAGGACCTAATGCTGAAACCATTGACATTTCTGAACCGGGATTATTAGAAGCAATATTACTAGACAAACCGGATTCAACAGGTTGGGCTTTTAAGTGGGAACTGGATCCGTATTTTATCTCGTTTAACCATGTAGTAAATTATGTATTTAGTGATACTCTAACTAATTATGAGATAAAAAATAACCTTGTTGCAGGACATGTTTTTATTTCATTTCAAAGTTTAGCAAAGGCTGATGGATTCCAATATTTTGTATTAGATAGTTTAAACAATGTGAGTGCAATTTTAGGAGATTCTGTTTCGGCTGGCTCAGTTCAAAAACTAAAAGCTGTTTCACCATTACCGGTTAAATTTCAATTGATAAAAGGTGGGGAAATTATTGATGAGGTTGACAATGTTTATGAGTATGAGTTTAATCCTCAAAACAATGTTGGAAATTATAGGATTGTTGCTAAGCTTTATTTTAATGATGAGTGGGTTTCGTGGATTTTTACTAATCCGATTTATATTTATAAGTAGGTAAATAGAATAATAAATTTATAGTAAAATGAGTTAGTAATGAAAAAATGGTTAAAAGTTTTGATTGGTACTATAGGGATAATTTTAATCCTATTACTTGCGGGCCTGTATTATTCAATCAGTTATATTGATACAACTCCTTACTTTGAAACTAAATATTATGCAAATACCATTAAAGGACTTAATTCAAAGATAAGTAATAGAAAAATCACTAATGGCGCTCTTTTTACAGGTTTTGCAAAAATAAATATTACCCCTCAAATAGTTAGTGAAAATGAAGAACCATTAAAAGGAAAGTTTAAAAAAATTAAACTAGCCGGTTTTGGAGATGGAAAAATTGCAACAGGAGTTCACGATTCAATTTATGCAAAAGCAGTTGCATTACAAGTTGAAAGAAATACAGTAGTTTTAGTATCAGCTGATTTGTTAATGACACCACCTGAAGTTGTGAAAAAAGTAGAAGAAAAGTTAAAGAACAAATCTGATATAAAACGTGAGCAAATTTATTTTGGAGCAACGCATACTCATTCAAGTATTGGAAACTGTGTGCCGGGTTATATTGGTGAAAAATTTGAAGGTGAATACAATCAAGAAATTGTTAATTGGTTAGCTGAAAAATTTACTGCTATTATTTTAAAGTCAATAGATAATTTGCAGCTATCAAAAATCGCAAACGGATATATTCATGCTCCAAATTTAGTTTCGAACAGAATAATTGGAGATACCGGTCGATTAAATGATAGATTAAGCATTTTATCCATTAAACAAAATAATGGAAAACAAGCTGTTGTAGGTGTTTTTGCTGCTCATGCAACAATAATAGGACCATGGAATGATCAATTTAGTGGAGATTATCCCGGTTATTTCCAACGGGCATTAGAAAGTAAAGATATCGATATGGCTATGTTTTTTGCCGGAACAGTTGGCAGTCACACTAATAAGGGAATCGGTTCAAGATTCGAGAAATCAAAGTTTGTTGGTGAATCTTTAGCTGATTCCACCTTAAATTTATTAAATAGATTAGAGTACTCTGATAAAATCACATTATCACCATTTACAACTGAAATAGATATTCCTAAATTACAAATAATTTATATTTCAGATAACTTAAGACTTTCACCCGAAATAGGGTATAAATTATTGCCTGAAATAAAAAAAGTATATCTTCAAGCTTTTAAAATGAATAACTTCATATGGATTACGATGCCATGTGAACTGAGCGGTGAATATGCAATTGATTTACAAAATGCATTAGATTTGAAGGATTTTAATTCAGCAATAACAAGTTTTAACGGACAGTATTTAGGTTATATTGTACCGGCTAAATATTATTATTTTGATACCTATGAATCAAGACTTATGGGATGGTTTGGCCCAAGCATGGGAGATTATTTAATGGAACTAAACTATACTATTGCTGATAGCTTAACCGGGGTTAAATTATAGGAAAAATCGAACTAAAATATAAATTTTGACAATTTCTCTTCTACGAATTTATAATTCTTTTAGAGTATTCTTAGTTGAGTATTAAAATTGAGTAAATTGTAATGATTTTAAAAAAGTATATTAAAAGAGCATTTCTTTTCATAATTACTGTTTTTATTCCATTTAGCAGCTTAAGTGCACAAATTATTGAGCTATCAAGAGCACAAATCTTAGTCTCAAATGAAATCACATCTCCAGTAAGAGAAACTTGTATAAAAGTTCTAAAAGAGGAAATCCAAAGTAGAACTTTCGTTGAGTTATCCGAAATTACCGATTGGTCATCCGGAAATATTATTATTGCACTTTGTCTTTCAAAAACAAAAAATTTCTTAGGTAAAAGTGTCCCTGCAAGTATGGAAAAGAATCCACCGGAAAAGAAATCTGAGGGATTTCGTTTATTGTTTGAGAATAAGAAAAAGCAACAAATACTTTGGATAATAGGAGCTGATGAACGAGGAGTTTTATTTGGCATTGGTGAGTTTTTAAGAAAAATAAAAATGAATAAAAATAAAATATTAATAAATTTACCATTAAACTTCGCTTCATCTCCGTTTTATCCGATACGTGGTCACCAGCTTGGATATAGGAATACAGCAAATTCTTATGATGCCTGGAGTGTTGAGCAATATGAAAAGTATATTCGTGAACTGGTACTTTTTGGAACCAACTCTATAGAAAACATTCCTCTTGGTGGTAAAAGTGATGAAAGTGTGCATATGAAATTAACACAAAAAGAGATGAATGTGAAGATAAGTAGTATTTGTCATGCTTATGGTGTGGACTATTGGGTTTGGATTCCGGCTACAATTGATTTAAAAAATAAAGAGCTGAGACAAAAGGAGATTGAAAAGCATAATGTATTTTATAAAGAAACTCC
>JAJRZB010000368.1 GCA_024275455.1 Bacteroidota bacterium
ACTACCGTTAAGTTCAATAATTGGTTGGGCAAGCTTTATTTTTTATTTGTAAAACCATTCCATAAATTAATTGTTCCTTCAATGCTGAAAGGGATTATTAAAGAAATTGAAAAGATGAGTCAAGTCGATTAAAACTATTAGCAAAACGGAATTTATTTTTTTCCCAAACATTATATCAATAGCAGAGTTTCTGAAAATTAAGTATTACTCTTTTTGTTATTGCGATCCCGATTTTTATGAGAGACGTTTAATAATTAATGTCTCAGGTGTACTATTTGAAATAAAAGATCTTTCTAAAAAGCATTCGAGATTACAGCGTTTGGCAACTATCCTAGAAACATAACTATATTCTAATCTGTCATGTCGAACGATTTTTGTGAGATATCTTTTTGATAACTAACACGACATTATTTAAAGTAAAAGATCTTTTCTATAAAATATTAGAGATGATAGAATTGGAGAACTATTCGAAGATGCGTTACAGTTAGCATTAACGTGTTATGAAGAATGGATTAAATCATCTAATTATATACTACCCAGCATCGTTTTTAATTTTAATAATCTCGGCAGCAATACTTATTGCTATTTCTTCAGGAGATTCGGCTTCTATTTCTATACCAATGGGAGTATTAACTTTTTTAAATAATTCAGGGTTTACTCCTTCTTCGCTAAGAAGTTTGAAAATACTTTTCGATTTTTTTTCACTACCCATCATTCCTATATATTTTACTTTTTTTTCTATCACAGATTTCAGAGCAGTTTTATCACTATCATGGTTCGGCGTAACAATTACAACATAGGTCATTCTAGTTTCTTTAATATAATTGCCTACTTCTTCGTAAGAACATATTATTTTTTTATTCGAAAAAGTATTTTGTCTCATTGTTATTACATCATCACGCTCATCAAAAGTAACAATATAAAAATCCAAGGTAGACATCGCCCTGGCAACAGCAAGTCCAACATGACCACCGCCAATAATATAAACAGTATTTAACTGTCCGATGTTTTCTTCATATTTCCATACAGCATCAGATTCGTGGATGAGAGTAATTTGCTCAAAATTTTCTTTTCCTTTAATGTATGAAAGTCCTGCCGGAGTAATTTGAAGAAGTACGTTGTTTTGTTCCTCAACATTATCAATAATTTCTTTGATAACATCTCGGTATTCTTTGGTTAAAGTGATTACAATTAATGTTTGTGTTCCTCCGCAAATTAAGCCGGAAGATGTGCCTTCTTTAGTTTTACTGTGATGTAATTTTCTAATAAAAGTGACCGGTTCGGCAGTATCAAATATTCCTCTGATTTCTTGAAGAATATTGAATTCCATTATTCCGCCGCCAATTGAACCGATTGTTTCAACATCCTCGGAAACAGCCATTTTAAAGCCGGTTTTCCCCGGTGATGATAATGTAGAATCGGCAACAATTAAAAGGTTAACACGAATATTTCTATTAATTTTGTTGTAGATAAAAATCCACAAATCTAATTCTTTCATAAGTGCATTCTCGAAAAAAATTGCTGAAGAATTTAATTATATAAACTCATTAATACTTTTTCCGGAGTAATTGGAGCTGATATATTAAAATTTTTACCAGGCCTAAAATCCTTCATCGCATTTAAAATTGCAAAATATACTCCAATTCCATACATAAGAGGTGGTTCACCAATTGCCTTTGATTTTAAAGGTCCAAATCTATTTTCAGAATCACTTAAAAAGTCTACTTCAATAATCTTTGGTGCTGAATAAATATCCGGAATTTTATATGTTGAAAGACTATTAGAGAGCAATTTGCCTGAATCTGAATATCTGACTTCTTCTAAAGTCATCCACCCAATTCCCTGAACTAAACCACCTTCGGCCTGACCTAAATCAATTTTGTAATCTATACTTTTTCCAAAGTCGTGAATAATTTTTACATAATCTATTTCGTAAGTTCCTCTTAAACAATCAACAGTAGCACAAGTAAATGCAGTGCCGTAAACATGATAGGCAAATGGATTACCTTTGTTAATATTTCTATCAAAATAAATCTCGGGTGTAGAATAAAAAGCGTGTGAGGATAAATTAATTCTATTAAAATATGCTTTCCCAACTAGCATTTCCCAATCAAACTCGGTTTTTCTATTATTTACATAAACTACTTCTTCCTTTAATTCAATAGAATCATTTTTTGTTAAACCTAACTCGTTTCTAACAAAATCTAATAATCTTTTAAGAATATTTTTAGAAGCATTAATAGCAGCATTTCCATTTAAATCAGCTCCACTACTGGCTGCTGTAGCAGATGTATTCGCTATCCTTGTTGTGTTTGTGGGTTCTATTTTTATTCTATTAATATTTACGGAAAAAGTTTTAGCTACAATTGATTTAATTTTTTCATTTACTCCTTGTCCCATTTCTACAGCAGCAGTGCTAACACCAATACTGCCATCAGTATAAATATGAATAAGAGCACTCGCTTGATTTAAGAAAGAGCTTGTAAATGAGATGCCAAAACATATCGGCATTACAGAAAACCCCTTTTTAAGTAAATGATTTTCCTTATTAAAATCAGCTATCTCTTTTTTAAGTTTATTAATTTGATATTTTTCTTCTGCCTTTTTCCAACAAATAACAGCTTTAGAATCATCTGCTTTTTGACCATAATAAAATGAATCATTTTCAGTTATTAAATTCTTCTTTTGTATCTCTGATGCAGTTATGGTTAAACTTTCCGCAGCTTTATGAATAGCCGCTTCAATTACAAATTTACCTTGAGGTCCTCCAAAACCTCTAAAAGCTGTGTTGGGAGGAAGATTTGTTCTACAGCTTATTGCAGTTGCTTTAACATTAGGGATATAATAAGCATTAGTAGCATGAAATAAAGTTCTTTCTAAAATAGCAGGAGAGAGATCGGCAACAGCTCCCGCATTTTGATAATAAGTTACCTCATAGGCTAATATTTTTAAGTCGGAAGAAAGACCAATTTTATAATCTGATGAATAAGGATGACGTTTGCCTGTCATAAACAAATCATCTATTCGAGAGAGTATTAATTTAACCGGTTTTTTTATAATATGTGCTCCCAAAGCAGCGAGTACAGCCCAATGAGTAGCTTGATCCTCCTTGCCTCCAAATGCTCCGCCTAAGCGCAACACATCAACTTCAACTTTATTCATTGGAATATTTAGTATTCTTGCTGCAGTTCTTTGCACTGCAGTAGGGCTTTGAGTGGAAGAAATAAGTTTAATCCCTCCATCTTCGGTTAAACTAGCAATTGCTCCTTGAGTTTCTAAATAAAGGTGTTCTTGACCACCACTTTCTACTTTACCTTCAATAATTGTTTCACATGCTGCCCAAGCTTCATCAATCTTTCCGGATTCAAATGTTTTCGGAGGCATTATTAAAAGATTTTTCTCAAAGGCTTTCCTCGGATCAACAACGGCTTCAAGTTCTTTGTACTCAATTTCTATAAGTTTTGAAGCTTTATTAGCAATTTCAGAAGTTTTAGCCAAAATTAAAGCAATAGGTTCGCCGATAAAATTAACTTCATTTTCGGCAAGTAAACTTTCATCTTGAATTATACCGCCAATTTGGTTCTCTCCCGGAATATCTTTTGCAGTTATTATGCTTATTATACCCGGTAATTGCAGGGCTTTTTCAAAATTGATACTAATTATTTTTCCATGAGCGATAGAAGATGAAAATATCTTAGCAAAAACAGTCCCTTCTAAGATAGGAAAATCATTCACAAAAAGTGATTCGCCTCTAACATGTTTTATTACATCGGAATTCATAATAATTCCTCCGGAGAAATTTTATAAGGGAAAAGTTCAATAAAGTGTGCTTTAATTAACTGAGTAAGAAGGAGAGTTTTATATTCTTTGCTCCCTCTTATATCGCTGATTGGAGAAATTTCTGATTTTGCTGTTTTAACAGTTTCATTTACTATTTCTGTTGTGATAGTTTTACCTTCTAAAAAGCTTGAGGTTTTACTCAAGTAGAAAGGAATAGGAGCAACCCCGCCGGCAGATAAATGTGCCTCTAAAATTTTATTATCTTCTATTCGGAGCATAGCCGCAGAATTCACACTTGCAATATCTAAATAGGTTCTTTTGGAAACTTTCTCAAAATTAAATTTCTAATCTAATTTTGGAATAATAATATTTTCAATTATTTCATCATTTTTTTTATCTAAAGTTTTATAACCTTTATAAAAATCTTTTAACAGCAAAAATCTTTTTTCTCCTTTGCTATTTCTTAGCTCAAGTTTGGCATTTAGAGCAAGTAGTGAAATTGTTAAATCGGCAATAGGAGAAGCATTTACAATATTTCCGGCTATTGTAGCAGAATTTCTTATTGGTAAAGAAGCAAACATTTTAAAAAGTTTGTCAAACTGTTTGCTTTTTATTTTAGAAGTAAAAAAAGAGTTTAACATATCAATTGTAGCACTACCGCTAATAATAATGGAATTATCTTTTAACTCAATTCGCCGGGGAACTTCTTCATGAATAAATTTTACATCCGATTCTAATATTATATCCGGTTTTTGAACAAATAGGTCGGTACCACCCGAAATAAATTGTACATTTGAATTACTTTTAACTTTCTCTTTTTTTACTCTTATCGATTTTAATTTTAACTCAACATCAAGAAAATACTCGGGCAAAACTTTTTCATCTATCAGTGTTTTAATTGAATCAATATTATTAATATTTTCTAATCTTTTTAGGGATTTTTTAATTGAGTTATATCCTGTACATCTGCAAATGTTTCCTGCAACTGAGTTTATTACCTTATCATAATTATAAGATTCTGTATTTATTAAATAACCGGTTGCAGAAATTATAAAGCCCGGTGTACAAAATCCGCATTGTGAAGCTCCTTCGTCCATAAATGATTCTTGAACAGGGGAAAGCGTTTCTTGATTTAATCCTTCAATTGTAACAACGTGTTTTCCGTTAACTTTTTGAATAGGGTAAAGGCATGAATTAATAACTTTATAACTAATACCGCTATCAGTTAGCTCTCCTAATAAAACTGCACATGCTCCGCAATCACCTTCTTTACAAACTTCTTTTGTTCCGGTAAGGTGTTTGTCTTTCCTTAAAAAATCAAGAAGAACAACGGAGGGGTTTAGATTTTCTTCAATTATTTCTTCGTTTAGTAAAAAGGTAATTTTGGTTTCCATAGTAACTAAAAAAATATAGTAACTTTTAATAATAATCAATATTAAAGATATTTTTATGGGATTATTGAATTTTATTTTTGTACCAATTGAAAACATTTTAGACATATAAAACCAAATTGATACAAAACACCTTTTGTCCTCTAAAACTAAATTCTTTGTTCTTGCCAATTTTTTATAAATAGACAAAACCTTTAATGAAATTAAAAGGTTAAGTAATTCTGATGAGCGAAGCGACGTTAGAATCTTATAATTTAAGTTAAAAACGAGATTTCTTATCCGTCGGTTAACGGATTCTGCTAAATTCACTCCTTTGGGGGAAATGATAATTTAGTTAGATTTTTAATTTTTCAGAAGTTTCTAAAAGATAAAATTGTGATCTGGCACACACTTTGAAAAATATCCCTAAAAATTCAACAATAACGATTTAGGGAGTATTATATGCGTATCAAGAATCATTTTTTGTTTTATCTGTTAGTTTTAATTTTTTCTTCTGTCACTATATTTGCACAAAGTTCTGCTAATGCAAGTACAACTGTAAAGATTCAACTTAAAAAAGGTTTAACCATAAGCAATCTTAATGGAGATTTAGATTTTGGTGAAGTTATTTTAACCGGAAATGCGCAGACTGAAACAATAACACCTGACGCAGGGGTAAAATTTGGAGTAACAGGACATCCAAGTAAATCGGTAATGGTCAGTTATGTAGCAGATATTTTAACTGACGGCGGATCAAATACTTTAACTTTTAATCCTGATTTTAAGCATACTCTTGCAGACCCAACTTACACAAGTCCGGCTGATGTAACAAGCGGTAACTCGTATCTTTTAACACCAAGCGGTGGAGTAGGTAAATTATTCTTATGGCTTGGGGGAAGCATTAAGGTAACAAATGCTACAGAAGCAGATTACACGGGTGCTTTTACAGTTACAGTAGCTTATTAAATTTCTTATTTAATGTATGAGGAAGAAATATTCTTTCTTCCTCATATGTTTTACTAATGAAAAAACAAATTTCAATCGTTCTTTTATTTATAA
>JAJRZB010000369.1 GCA_024275455.1 Bacteroidota bacterium
GAAGTATCGATTAAACCAATATTTAACGGGAAATTTTCGCTTCTCTGAATTTCTCTTAGATAATTAATCAGTTTTTCATTTTCATCAATTATATACTTTTTTTCACCCTTAATATTGTTAACGACAACCAGTATTAAAGTATCCGTTAAATATTTTTCGGAATTAAGTAAAAGAGAGTTTAAAAGTTTCGGAATATTTTTAGTTTCGTCAATTGCTGGAACAATAATTATATTATTATAATATTTTTCCTCACTTAACTCGATATTCCATTTAGTAAGGTTTTGTTTGGAAAGATACTTTTGAAATGTTTTAGGTAACTGCATTTTACTTAATAAAAGATGTAATTAAATCTTCAGCTTTATTTAACTCACTTCTATTTAACCAATGAATTTTTATACCTTCTTTTTCCATTTTTCTAAACCATGTCATTTGTTTTTTGGAAAATTTAGCAATTTCACTTGCTAATTTTTGGTACATATCGTTATAGTTTAGTTCACCGGCTAAGTAGAAACTTAAATATTTATATTCTAATCCGAAAAATCTTAATTTCTGATGAGAAATTCCCTGCTCTAATAACTTTTGGGCTTCTTCAATCATTCCGGATTGCAGTCGGTCTTTTAACCTCTTTTTTATTCTTTCTTTCAGACTTTGTCTATCTTCTAGCAATCCAATAACTAAAGAATTCACATTAAAATTGTCTTTGTTTTCTTCATTAGTATTTTCTGCAATTAGAATAGCTTTAATAATTCTTTCTTTATCAAGTAAATCGGTAGTATTATGAAGTTTTACACTTTTCGATTTTAGAATTTCTGTTAGTTTTTCAGTGGAATATTTTTGTAATTCAAAAACTCTTTCCGAATTAAAATTAACAGTCTCCAAACTATAATTCTGTAATATTGAATTTAGATACATTCCAGTTCCACCAACTAAAAACGGCAGATGGTTAGATTCTTGTATTTCTTCAAATGATTTTTTAAAAAGTTGGGTAAATAAATAAAGATTGAATTCACAATGAGGTTTAACTACATCAATAAGGTGAGATTTTATTCGGCAATTTTGAACTTGGTAATCTTCTAAATCTTTACCTGTACCAATATCCATTCCGATATAAACTTGGCGTGAATCGGCTGAAATAATTTCACCATTAAATTTATATGCTAACTGAGCAGCCAATTTAGTTTTACCAACTGCGGTTGGTCCTAATATTACAACTAATTTATTAGAAAAATTCACATATAAATTTAGTTAATTGGTAAACTAATTATTACAGTAGTTCCGTTATTTTTTTCACTTTTTACTGAAATGTTTCCTTCGTGGTCTTCTACAATTTTTTTGCTGATAGACAGACCAAGACCGGAATTGTTCGATTTATTTTTGGTCCATAACGGATCAAAAATATATTTTATATCATTTGATTCAATTCCAATTCCTTTATCATCAAAACTAATATCTATTTTATCATCATTGTTCTTTGTTGTAATAAAAATATTACCGCCTTCCGGTAGAGCTTCGCAGGCATTTTTAACTATATTATAATAACATTGGTAAAATTCTTTTTTATCTATAAATACATCAACATCTTCACCTAAACTATGTTCAATTCTACAATTATTAGTTTTTAATAAATTATGAATATTTATCATAAATTCATGCAGTGTATCATTAAGGCTTACAGATTGTCTTCTTAAAATAGTTGTTCCTTCAGTAAAATCGGAAGCAGTTGCCACTTGGTTTGAAACTTGTTCTAATTGCTCCAACATAAGATTTAAAATTTGCTTTATCTCAATTGGTAAATCTTTTTTACTTAAATGTTCTGCATATCTTTTACTAATTAAAATTGGTTTTTTTATATCGTATGCCAAAAAATTACCTATTTTCCCTAAATAATTATTTCTTTCGCTCTCTACCAATTGTTCGACCAGGGATGCATTTTCTAAAGCAAATGCAATATTAAGTGAAATTGCATTTAAAAATATTTCTTCTTGTTTACCAAACTTTCCATAAATACTGTTTAACAATTGTAAAACACCAACAACTTGCTCGTTTTTATCTTTAATTGGATAAACAAGCATATTTTTAGTTATATAGCCAGTTAATTCATCAACTGATGAATCAAATCTATCATCCGAATCAACATCGGGAATATTTAGAGTTTCACCATTTTCGGCTACCCAACCGGCAATTCCGTTACCAATTTTTAGTCTTATTTCTTCAACTTCTTCACCAATTAAAACTTTTGACCATATTTCATTATTATTTTTATCAACTAAATATAGCGTTCCTCTATCGGCATTTGTTAAATTAACTGCCACATCAATAACATTCTTTAATACGTCATCTTGTTTAACATTTGCGTTAACTAACTGCAGAGCTTTAACAATCATTTCAAATTGTTCGGAAGACATAAAATTCTCCTTTGTCTCCTTATTATTTGTTTCGATTTCTTTCACTGCAATATTTTCCATTTCTTCCCTCATGCTATTGTGGTTTTCCCTATCAATATTATCGTCAATTTCAGCAGATTTTATATCCTCTTTATATTTTATTAAGATGTCTTCATCAAAATCATTAATATTTTCTAAAATAATTTCTTCCTGCTGTTCTATTGAACCGATAATATCGTCAATATCATTATCTGTTAAAAATTCATCGAGTAATTCTGATTCTTCATCAAAAGTATTTATTATTTTTTCTTCAACAAGATTATTATTGCTATTATCAACTTCAAAATCATTATTCCATTTTTTGATATTTTGAGCGATAATTTCATCTTGTTTAATCAAATAATCTATTTCTTGTTGAGTCAGTTCGAGTAAATAGGTATCCATTAAGGAAATAGTGGTAGAACATCTTTCAATTTTATCTAGAAGCTCTTTTCCACCAAAAAAATCATTATCTTCATATACAATCGATTTGGATTTACCATCTTCTTTCTTTTTTAAAAGATTGACTTCTCCGTTTACTATTAAGTAAAGAGAGTCTGCTGATTCACCTTCTCTATATAATATTTCACCACCGGAAACTGTATGAAGTTTGCCATTTATGTTTTCAAAGTTCAATTTAGAAATATCAGCATTTTTAAGTAAATTATTATTTTTTATGGCAATTATTGATTGTTCATCCATTTTAAGTTCCAACTTTTTAATTCTTTCTTATGGAAATTAATGAATATAATTGTGCTGTCAAGCACTTTATAAGGTATGATGTATCAATTTATTCTTTGGCTAAAAAATATTATCAGATTGTTTTAAAGCAAAGTGAAATCATTTTGTTTATTTATACTATTCTATTGTCGGGCAGCAGTTTCCTTTTTTCTGTGAGAACAATAAAAAGAGGGTACTAAATCATTTATAAAAAATTGAAATTAAAAGAAATTAGCTCATGACAATGCATATGTTTCTTAACTTTATTTTATAAGAAAAAATGTTATATGATCAAGAGATTTTGGGATAAGAAGGGCAATTATGTTAAATTACAATCTTAAAAATTTACCAACTGAGGAAGAAGTTATTAAAGTTTCGATAGTAATAATTGGAACCCTTATAATTCTTATGCAAGTTTGTTTTTATGGAAATCAATAGATGAAGGATGAATCGTTTTTATGATTAATACATCAAATAACATAACGGAAGAGCACCTGATTGAAGAAGCAAGGAATGGAAGTAAAACTGCTCTGGCTCAATTAGTTAAAAATTATGAGCAAACGGTTTTTAATTTTGCGTTTAAAGTTTGCCGGAACAAAGATCGTGCTGAACATGCTATGCAAGAAACATTTTTAAGCATGATTAAATCACTTAATCAATTTTCCGGGAAATCAAAATTATCAACGTGGCTTTATACTATTGTTTCTAATCATTGTTTGATGCTTGCCAGGTCTCAAAAAAAATACGACTATACAAGCATTGAAAATGATGACGGTTTAATTGAAGATAAAAATGTTATAGATTGGAAATATTCTCCGGAAAAGATTTCTGAGAATGATGAGTTAAAAACTATATTAGATGAAGCGATTAAAAAATTACCGCCCGATTACAGAATTGTTTTTGTGTTAAGAGATATAGAAGGTTTATCAACTCAAGAAACAAGTGAAATTGTAAATTTATCGGTACCGGCTGTAAAGTCACGGTTACACAGAGCAAGAGCTTATTTAAGAAATGAACTTAATAATACTTTAGGCAAATGAAAAAGAAAGAAGTCTCGTGTAAAGAAGTAATGCATCATATTTGTGATAGTCTAGGGGAAGATTTAAATTCTCCAAAGTGTACAAATATAAAAGAGCATTTGGATAATTGTCCGAGTTGCCAAAAATATTTTAATTCAGTCGATTCAACAATTCAGTTTTACAAAAAATATAATGTTCAACTTGATGATAAAGGTCATCAAAGACTACTTTCTGTTCTCGGACTAGATACGGACGGGAAAGAATAACTTTATTTCTATTCATAAAATAAGAATATAGAAATTAAAGCATTTTTTGTTTTTTATTAAACAATTACCAGAAAGATTCATCATAAAACTTTGAACAAATTTCAAAAGTACCATCATATATTTTTTTTATATCGTCCTCCGGAAGATGTTGTTTCCATAAAGTTGTAATTGCTTTGCTATCTCTCATAAAATCAAATTGCTTTCCTTTTTTGGCCTCAGCTCTATTACTTTTTAACGTAAATTTTAAAATATTATTATTAATTTCATCTGTGTATTGTAAACCTAAATCTGTATAAAGTTTTTTAAAATACTTTTGAGGCTCTAAGGAAATATCTTCATGTCTATAAAAAAACCATTCTGGGTGTTCTTTCTTAAATTTCAAAATTAATTTATGCTGAATATTCCATACAAGGATTTGGCTCTCAATACCAAATGGAATAAACTTATCTTTTGCATACTCCCTGATAGGTTTTTCAAACTCTTTTAAGTAGTCTTCCATTAATTCTTCCTGTTCAGCAAACCATGCAAAATTGAAGCCCCACTTCATTCTTTTCATACTATTTATGTATGCTGCCGGATGTCTACTTAGTATAACAACATTCATATTAAAAGTTTTCGCAAGCCATTCGGAGGACATAAATGCAACTGGGTCTTTAATAAGCGGAAATTTATTTTTTTTAATATTAAGTGATACTGAGATATAACGTAATAGATTATAGGGAATACTTTTAATCTTTTTTGATCTGCCGAGAAGGTTTATTAAATCTTTAGATGAAAATGATAGTCCTAGAATAGGTTCAATTATACCCAAAAACTTAGATTCGTTAGTTTTATTTATATATAAAAACTGATGTTGAAGGTCTAAATAATTTAATTCTTCTCTAAGAATATTAAGTGGTTCTTTGACTTCAAAAAACTGTTTAGACAGCAAAAGCATTTTTGCAGTCCAAGTATTACCGGACCTTTGTAATCCTGTTATAAGCGTTGGCTTAACTTTCAAAATAATTCCAAAATTAGAGATAAAAAAGAGTTTTTTTAATATTTATATCCCTTAACTTCTTCTTCGGTAGATTCAACTCCTAAACCGTTTGCAATACGGTTTACAAAGTTGAAATAACTTACGATAAGATTAATATTCAATATATCTTCGTCACTTATATCATGTATTCTTAAATTCTGTACATCAAATTCATTTACTAATCCCGGTGTAATGGTTAATTTCTCAGCATAATTTAAAATCGCTAAAGTTCTAATAGAAAAATCAATTGATTTATAATCACTAATTAACATATTAATTTTTGCTTCATCTTTCCAATAATGATTTAACGCCTCTGCATGGTGATTTATACAATAAGCACAATTATTTAACGCTGAAACAACCACTGCAATTAATTCTTTTTCCTCCCGACTTATTGAAGTATTATTAAACATAATTGATAAATACATATCTAAATGATGCTGCATAGTTTCAGGATCCAAGCTATGAATTTTCATAATATTGGAAACTTTTCCTCTATTTTGTGATAGGTCATTGTAGACTTCTTTTAATTTTCCTTCTGCATCGTTTTCATTTATTTGTTTAATCCAGGGCATTTTTTCCTCAAGTATTAATAATTTTAAGATTTTAAATAGATAATTAATAAAGCTAAGAATAGATATCTAGAAAAACAATTTTCTAACTACAAAAGCCTTAATTAAAAAAGATAATAGAAAATAAAAATCACTCAAAAAGATAGCATTGTGCTTCATTTATACGAAGCTTAGCATAGTTTTAATATAGAATGTTTATTAACGATTTTAATACTCCGAATTATCTTCGATTTACATTTTACTCCTTACTTGTAATATATTTTTTTCAACAGCATCCCCCACCATCATAAAAATAAGTCGATTCGGAAATGAAGATATCATCTCTTCCTAAATTTTTAAGATTATTTGCCGTTTTATCGCAAACCGGAAGAGGCTGATTTTTCATCAGCACATGACCATCATTATCATCAAAGTATTCTTCCTTTCCATAATAAATAGCTGTTTTACCGGTAAATATACAAGGTCCGTCTTTAGGCATCGGATCTTTTATTGCACATATTTCAACACTTTCAATGTAAATAAGTTCATCTGTATTATAATTATTAGGGTCTAATATTCTATACGGACGTTTTGCTCTAACTTCAATAGTTCCAAACCCAACTGATGTAATCATATCTAAATATTCTTGGAGCGGCATTGCCCCGCTTAAACATAGTGCTCTTAATTCTTCGTTATTTTTTAAATTTTCAGGCATAATTTGCTCACATATAGGATCTGATAAAACTAATCTTCCATGAGGCTTTAAAACTCTGAACATTTCATTAAGTGCGGTTTTAAGATCTTCAGTTGTAAATATATTAAACAAACAGTTTTGTGCAGCTACATCTATTGTTTCGTTTTCGATTGGTAAATTAAGAGCATCTCCTTTTTTAATCTCTACAAACTCCTTTTTAAACCATGGGTTTTCATTTTCAGCCTCAATAAAATTATTTTTACAAGCTGTTAACATTTCATCAACCGGATCAACTCCAACAACATTCCCTTTTTCTCTGCTAAAATAAGCAAATTGTAAAAGTTCCATACCTCCACCAATGCCTACATAAAGTATTTTGGGATTGTTAACCAGATCCCTTGGGTTTACCGTACTTCCGCATCCGTAATTCATATCCAGCATAATTTTTGGTATGCTTAACTCCGGAAATTGCCAAATTGGGGTAGTTGTACAGCATAATCCTACATCTGGTTTTAAAGCTGCATTTTTATAAACATCTTTTGTAGTTTCTAAATATGTATCCATTCTTATCCTTTTATGAATTTTTATTTTTGCAATATAATAATACTTTTATTCTTTCTATGTCATTTGTTTTACTAAATTAATCCAAATGCCCAACTTCTTTAAGAAGTTGGGCATTTTAGCTATATATAATTTTGAGGTAATTAAATAAAACTACTTTGCTGAAGTTACATTAGAAAACTAAATAAATATTTTAATGCTGTTCCAATTATGTATAAATTTGCATTACAAAAATAAAAGAATAATGATGAACAATAAATTTTATAACGAATTTGATATTGAACGGTTAAGAAAAAGTGATCGCCAAGATTACAGAACTCCGTTTCAAATCGATAGAGACAGAATAATTCACTCATCCGAGTTTAGAAGGCTACAAGGGAAAACTCAAGTTTTTTTACCCGGTGAATACGATTACTATAGAACACGATTAACTCACTCAATTGAAGTAGCACAAATCGGGAGATCCATTTGTAATTATTTATACACTTCTAATAAAGATATTTTTAATGAAAATTATTTTATAGATGCCGATCTTGTGGAATCGTCTTGTTTAACTCATGATCTCGGACATCCACCATTCGGGCACGCCGGTGAAAGAACTTTGCACAACTTAATGAAACCTTACGGCGGATTTGAGGGAAATGCTCAAACTTTAAGATTAATAACAGAAATTTTCTACACAAGTGAAAATGTTAGACGAGGCCTGAACCCCACAAGGGCTTTTATTGATAGTATTTTAAAATATAAAAGTCTTTACAGTAATTTAAATAACCCGA
Organism: Bacteroidota bacterium; assembly: GCA_024275455.1. Classification (GTDB taxonomy): domain Bacteria; phylum Bacteroidota; class Ignavibacteria; order Ignavibacteriales; family Melioribacteraceae. Next base: position 8,029 of record JAJRZB010000369.1, read on the forward strand.
ATAATCATTTTATATATGATTTTCAGAAACAGTTTTTAGATTTTACTTTTGAAAATAAATTATCGGAAACAAATTTAACCTCCGGTAACGAATTAAACTCTTTTAGAAGTATCGAATGTCAAATAATGGATTGGGCAGATGATACTGCTTATGCAATCAATGATTTGGTAGATAGTATTTCCGGTGGATTTATTACAATTTATAAGCTTCTTAAATGGAGAGAAGAAAATCAAAGTAAAATATCTGATCTTCAAGCGAAATTTTTGGATGAAATTATTAATTGGATGAAAAAGGGAAATTATAAACCAAGATTTGGGTCGCAAATAGGTGATTTTATTTTGGCATGTAGCATTTCAGAAACTTCATCTATCTTTAATGCTCTAACCAATCGTTATAAATATAATATTGTTATACAAAAAGAGTTTTTAGAAAAAGTAGAATTGTACAAAAAAATTTCCACCGATTTAGTTTTCAAATCTTCTCAGCTGCATCAAATGGAGTTTAAAGGTAATAAAATGCTTTCCGGTATTTTTGAAGTTTTAGAAGACAACTATATAACATCATTAAAGCCTATAAAGTTATTACCGGATTTTACAGATAATATAATTAGAAGTGAAAATGACAAAATGGTTAGAGCTAGGTTGGTTTGCGATTATCTATCCGGGATGACTGATTCCTTTGCTCTTAGAACTTATAAAAGATTATTTGATGCTGATTATAGTTCAATAACAGATTTTGTATAAAATTAAGAATTACTTTTTAAAATTATTGTTGTAGTGATCTTCATTAAAAATATTCAAATATGTTTATTATCCTGTCCATAATCAAGACATTTACTCTTATATCGACTTTATAAATCAAAATAATATGTCCCAAATTAAAACACAATTATCAAATTTGTGATGGAAATCAACTTCATACTCTAAAAATTCTTATTAAACTACTAAATAAGAAATAATATTTGGCATTCAAATTGGTAAGTAAACAAAAATAATTAGGATACATACTTATGAATACCGGACAAATGATGATAACAATGGCTGCCATGATACTATTATCAACAGTTATACTAAGCGTAAATAGAAATGCACTTAATACAACAACAAAAATGTCTGAAAGTAAATATCAAATATTGGCGGTCTCGCTTGGTACAGCTTTAATAGAAGAAGCATTTGGGAAAGCATTTGACGAAAAGACCGCATACGATACCTCGATAGGGACAAACAAAACAGCAGAAAGCGTTAATGATTTATCTGCTTATTTAGGAAAAGATACAAAAGAGAATAAAAGAAAATTGTTTGATGATTTTGATGATTATAATGGATATACAGATAGTACATCCAACGATTCCACACTCCAATCAGCTAATTTTACTTTAGCCAGCAAAGTATACTATGTCGATCCTTCAACATCTAATCACTTAACTCCCGTTAGTTATAGAACATGGCACAAAAAAATTGATGTATTTATTACCAGCCCTTTTATAAATAATAATAAAGATACTGTTAAATTATCTAAAGTATACAGTTACTATTATTTTCGTTAAGGAGAAAAAATGGGTTTTGCTACTCTCATAGATATTTTGGGTTCTACACTAATTGGCGGAAGTATACTATTAATACTTTTCAGAATGAATGATACTAAAGTTGAAAATCATTATTTAAATAGCGGAGAACTAATAGTTCAAACAAATTTAATATCAATTGTAGAATTATTTGAACATGATTTAAGAAAAATTGGTTATTGCAAAGAATGGCAAAAAATTCCTGACCCTACAGTTGCAATATTAAGTGCTACTGAATCAAGTATCACATTCTTAACCGATGTTGCAACTACTTCCAGCAAGCTTGGCGATGGTAATGTTGATACACTTAAATACTGGATAGGTTCTGAATATGATGAAGAAGTACTGAAGACACCAAATCCAAAGGATAAAATTCTTTACAGACAAGTAAACAGCAATAAACCTTATTCATCAAACTTAGGAGTAACTCAATTTAAATTAAAATATTTTGATGCATTAGGTAATGAAATGATAAATCTTCCATCTTCACCACCATTAGGAATTATTACAATGCAAATAGATATAACTGTTGAAAATACAGCTTCTTATGGTGATGAAGCATCCGAAGACGTATATTCGAAAGACAAAAGTGCATTCTGGCGTCAAATAAGACTTGCTGCACCAAGCTTAAGTAATAGATAAGGAAATTTATTTATGGGTGGTAAAGCAATATTATTGATTGTTATTTCATTTAGTCTGATGTTTACCGTAGCAAATTTCAATTCACTAAATACAACTTCTGTTGCAGTTGAACAAGTATCAAAATATTATGCAAGAACCAATGCTCACAATATAGCATCAAGTGCAGCTAATATAGCAGCTAATGAATTTTTTAAAAACCCCAACTGGGGAGGATATGCCTATGATACGTTATACTTGCAAGATGGTTATGCAATTCTTACTGTAGATAATACTACCTCCTCCAAAGCATATTTATTATCTAAAGGATATTTTCAATATTTCTACCGGCGTAAACTTCAAACAGAAGAAGCAATTGTCAGCTTTAAACTTGAATCAAGTAGTTATTCCAGATTTGGTTATTATGCAAAAACATGGGGAAGCGGTTATTTGGTAACAGGTGATACAATAGATGGTCCATTTCACACACAAGATAGATTAAATACTTTAGGTTCTCCTGTTTTTATGGGAAAAGTAACTACTAAAAAAGGTCTTAAAATGGTCGGAAATAAATGGGGTTTTGGAAAAGCAAATCCCCAATTTCTTGGTGGATATGATACTCCCGTTGATGTACCATTCGATTTAAACACTTCTGAATTGGAAAATGCTGCCAGCGGTAATGGAAAATTATTTGAAGATCCATCAGGAAAAGAAATGGATTTAAGGTTGGTCTTTAATGCTGATGGAACTGTTGATTGGAGTAAAGGAGTAAAATCTACTACTAAGCAATGGAAATGGGTAAAACAAGGGTATAAATGGAAGTACAAACAAGTTAATGTTACAGTAACTTCTTGGTCAACACCAGTTAATGCTAAATTGGATACTTTAGCTCCAAATGGAGTCATTTGGAATAAGAAAGGTAATCTTTATTTATCCGGTACAGTTAACGGGAAATATACAGTCGGTACAGCTAAAAACGGTTCAGCTGCTGGAAATGTATTTTTAGAGAACGATATTGTTTACCGGAAAGACCCGCTACTTTTTATTGGTGGTGGTAAAACAAAAACCAACCCTGCTTGCAAAGATATGCTTGGTATTATTGCAGAAAAGCAGGTAGTAGTAAAAGATAATGCAGCTAATAGAAATGACATTAATATACACGCAGCATTATTTAATTACGATGGTGGTATTACCGTAGAAAATATAAGCAGCGGTATGCCTAATATGGGTATAATGAGAATACATGGCAGTTTAATAGAAAGTGCTGCGCAAACTACCGGATATACAAATGGAGCCGGTTACAACCAAGTAATAAAATATGATAAACGGTATATGACCGAAACTCCACCTAAATTTCCTGCAACAACTACCTATGAAATTGTTTCATGGTTCGAATAAACTATTGATTATAGTAAATTACAAACTATTAAATAATTTTTGCATTCTTTCTATTCCGTCTTCAATAACAGGAATTGGTGTTGTAGAAAATGAAAATCTGACATTATCTACAAAATGATGCCCAAAACAAGAACCATATACAGCAGCAACACCAATATCTAAAAGTTTCTTATAAATATATGTATTTCTTTCACTACCGGTTACAGAGTTAGGAATAAAATTTGAAAAATTTGGAAAGAGATAAAATGCCCCATCCGGTTTGGTTAATTCAATTCCATCAATTGATTGGAAACCTTTGTAAAGTAAATTTCTTCTTTTTTCAAATTCTTCCACCATAGTTGAAACTGCTTTCTCTTCTGCTTCAATATTATCTAAAGCTTCCTTTCCGGCATATTGCATAAAAGTTGTTACACCAGCAGTTTGCGTATAGTTACCCATTGTAAGTAATTTAGGTATTCTCTCGTTACGAGTTACTAAATAACCTAATCTCCAACCGGTCATGGAATAACTTTTAGAAAACGTAAAAGTGCTAATTATATTATCGTATTCTAAACTAGTTGGACTAAAATGTTCTTTCCCGCCAAAAGTAACTTTTTCATAAGCTTCATCAGAAATAAGAAAAACATCATTCTTTCTACATATTTCAACTAATTGAATTACTTCTTCCTTGGTAAATAATTTACCGGTAGGATTTTGAGGCGTATTTAAGTAGAAAAATGAAATGTCTTTAGCCACTTTTTCTATTGCATCAAAATTAATTGAAAAGTCTTTATTTAAAGGAACTTCGGTAAAATCAATATCTGAATATGGAATAAAATTTTCAAGAATTACACTCCATGTCGGAGCAAATCCCGCACCCTTTTTCCCCTCAAATAATTTAAAAGACAGTTCAAGTGCTTCTTGCCCCCCATAAGTAGTTACAATATTCTCTCTTGTTAGTCCGGTTGCTTTATTAAAACGTTCCAGTTTACCTAAGATAGCATCCTTAAGAACAGCTTCTCCCCCGGATTTAGGATATTTTGTAAACCCGTCATCAAGAGCTTTTTTAGCAGCATTTCTTATATATTCAGGAGTCGGAAAATCAATTTCACCTCTTTGGAATAAAATAAAATCTTGACCTGTTTTTTCTTTAAAAACAGGTGCTTGTTTCCTTATCTCTTCACTAATTGTAACAATTGGCGACATTCTAATATTTTCTAAAGATTTATTAAAATTTTCGTTCATGGTACTCCTATCTGTTTATATATTACTAAATATTATTGCTTAACAACATCTTCCGATCCGCTCATTAAATCACTGAGAAATTGTAAATTGTAAGAATTTGAATTTGATATTATTATTTTAACAACAGCAGTTAACGGAACTGATAAGAACATTCCGGCAATTCCCCAAATATAACCCCAAACAAGCAGTGAAACTAAAATGACTAACGGATTAAGACCTAATTTATCGCCCATAATTTTAGGCTCAATTATATTACCAATTAAATTTTGTACAAGTGTAATAGCTCCAGCAACTAATAATGTATAACCAATAGATTCATATTGAATCAAAGTCATAACTGTTGGAAGAATAATTGCAATAATAGACCCGATATTAGGAATGAAATTTAAGAAAAACGCCATTACTGCCCATACTATTAAAAAATCTATGTCAAAAATCCAAAGAATAATTCCAACCACAATTCCTGTAATTAAACTGATTAAAAATTTAGTAGCAATATATCTCTGAATTTGCTGAGTAATATCTTTAAAAGTTTTTTCAACAGTTTTTTCCTTTTGCATTCTAATAGATTGAATTTTATCTTCTCTTAATTCTTTAATTTCATCTTCGGATTTTAGACCTTTTTTAATCGATTTTAAAGAAATTTTTGATTGTGATTTTATATATCTGTTTTTAATAGCCGAAATAATATGTTTATGGCTACTACTAACAAAAATGAAAAAAAACAGAACAAAAAAACCTGCAGAAAATAAAGAAAGTGTTGATGTAAATAAACCGCTGGCAATACCTCCGTAATCAATCTCCGTTAAAATTTTTGAAATATTAAATTCATTAAAAAACGGATCATCTATTCCAAAAGAAACTGCTGTATTTTTTACAATATTGTTTAACTTTTGCTGATAAAGAGGCAATTCGTTACTAAAACGACTAAATGAACCAATTATAAAATTAGATAAAGCCCAGAAAAAGCCTAAAATTATTAGAAGATCAATAACTGTTGTTATAACCTGTGGAATTTTTTTATTAATTAGAAATGCATTTAAGGGTTCAAAAACAAAAACAAGTAAATATGCAATCACTAAAGGAACAATAATATATTGAAGTTCCTTTAGAACACCAAACAATACCACTAATCCAATAAGAATAATAAAAAATTTTACTGCTGGATCAACTAATGTTTTTTTCATGCTTATTTATTTTATATTCGTGAAATGTAAAAATAATTATAATTTTATTTAATCTGTAGGGTTTGTTAAGTAAATTGTGATTTTGTAAGAATATTTATACATTTTTTTTAATATTTATTTTTTCAATTTAATCGGTTGGATTGGGTAAAAGTATTAAATAAATCTTAAAAAAAATTTTAGTTTATAGCTGTTTCTTATATCAATTTTCGAAATATAAATTATATGGTCTTTCTAACTCAGATTGAAATTCAATTATATTAACATTTCTAGACTTGCGTATAAATTCTTTTCCATCCAAATAAACAATTATTGTGGGTACTGCAAATATTCTATTTTGAGCTGATACATCTTTTAAAGTTTCACAGTCTACATAAGCTAAACTAACTTTGGGAAAATTAGAATGTATAAAATCTATAATCTTAGGTTTTAAAACTTTACAAACATTACACTGAGGAGTGCTAAAATAAATCAATGCTGCCGGGTTTTGATTTATAAATTCTTCAAACTCTAAAAATGATTCTAATGTTTTCATAAAAATAAATTAAGTACTTTTATTATATAAAGATGTTTTCTTTCAAGTTGGAAATCTAAGCAGAATTTTAATTATTAAAAACTCAATTCTTGTTATACATTTTTCTCACTTCAAAAAAAAGCCGGAATGAGATATCCGGCTTATTTATTAAAAAAATGCAATAACCATTTTAATTAACAAACGGAATTTTTAATTCTTGTCCTACTTTAATTAAATCGGGATTAGAAAGTTGATCTTTATTAATATTAAATATTTCCATGTATTTGCCGGCTTCCCCAAGATATTCTTTAGCTATTTTGCCTAAAGTATCACCACTTACAACTTTATGGATATGATAATAATCATTAGTTTCGGTTCTAATATCAGCTTTAATATCTGTTGGAGATTCTCCGCCGACTTCTTTTATTTTATCCCAAATTTTATTTTTTTCGTATTGTGTATGAACTACACCATAGATTTTTAAGTATCCTTCTTCTTTTTCTTCAACCTTTGCATCTTTCATATTAAAACGGTTGCAAATATCTAATACCGGTCCATACTTCATTGATAAAGCCATTTTCCCTCCTTTTAA
>JAJRZB010000370.1 GCA_024275455.1 Bacteroidota bacterium
AGTTTAGGTATCGGCTTCGATTATTTTGTTAAATTTAATATCGGACTTTCCCTAAAGTCATTTGATTCTAAATTAGGCGGATTTAATACCAACGGTAACAATGAACAACTCTCTGCAGAAGGAACAATGTTTGATTACGGTGCTTTGTTAATTGTTCCGGTTTCTAATTTGTTTATGGATAAAGTAAAATGGCAGATCGATAATTCAACAATATTAAAACCCTCGGCAAATTTTAGTCTCGGCTATTCATTAACAAATTACGGTGATGAAATTTATTATGTTAATGAAGCACAAAAAAATCCCCTTTCACGAACAGCCAGATTAGGCTATACCCTTGATTTTGGAATTGATATTTTATTGGAGAAAACAAAAATTAATTTTTTCAATTATTCTTTCACTGCCGAAGCTAATGATATTTTGGTTAATAAAGAATTTAATCCCGATGGAAGTATAGTAGAAAATTATCAAATGTACCAAGGGGCACTTGGAGATATAAATATTTCTGACAATTTAATTAATCTTAAAAGTGATGATAAAATTATACTTCATAAAGGACACATTTTTAAAGTTTTTGATACGGTAATTTTCACAATTGGAAGCTTTAATGGAAGAGGATATTCTTCGACAAGAAAAACGGATGGTTATGGTATTACTTCTAAAGGGATATTCAACCTATTAAAACCCAATATTAATAATCCTACAATTTCATTTATTTTAGATCATTTTAATATTGAATATTTTAATTCCAATGTTGGCTTTTTTAAGGGTGGAGAAACTAATTTTGATAATTTGTCAATACAGTTTAAAGGATTTATATTATAAAAAAAGCCAAGCAACTAACTACACAAATTGAATACTTACCGCTGCTTCCTTCCGGACCTGACGGAATTGGGCATCAACCTGTTAATTAGCGCTTGGCAAAATGGTTTGTAAATATATGGAATTGTTTGTTTATTAGAAATAGATTTCTTTCAATCCGTTTCTTCTTAATCTTAATCATACTCTTACTCATAATCTTTTTAGTCATCCTCTTCAAGCAAAAAAACGAGTAAGAGTAAGAGTAAGAGTAAGAGTAAGAGTAAGAAAAATAAAAAATCCTAATTCAGCAAGTGTTTTATTTTCTCAAACTCAGCTTCCCAATTTAGTTCTTTTGCAGCATTTTTACAATTGCCTGAGTATGCAGTTAGCATAACATCATTACTCAACATTTCATTTAATACTTTTACAACTTCTGCTTCGTTTCCCATTTCAACGCATTTACCTACTCCGTATTTTAATATTACTTTTTCCATTTGAGGTAATTTGCTTGCCAGTATCGGCACTCCTGCCATTATGTACTCAAACAATTTATTAGGTAGTGCATAGTAATAACTTATACTTATATTTTCGATTAAAGCAACTCCAATATCAGCGGCGGCCGTGTAGTTTAACAGTTCCTCGTGATTAACAACTCCCATAAAGTGGACTTTGTTTTTTATTTCTAATTTTTTTGTTTCGTCTTCAAAATTTTTTCTGAATTCACCATCACCAATTACCACAAAATGCGCATTTTCAATTTTATCCAATATATTTATTAAATATAAAATTCCTCGTCCTTCAAGTATTACGCCTTGGTATAAAATTATTTTATCTTCATTAGGAATGCCAAGTTTGGTTCTTAAATCGATTGGTTTTATTTCATTTATATATTTGGGTAAATTTCTAACAACTACTAAATTTTCAATTCCGTAAGCGTCTTTTAAATAATCCGCATCCATATCTCCTGTAACAAATACAGTATCTGCTTTATAGATAAATTTCTTTTCAACCCTTGCTATTATTGATTGAACCGTACCTTTATTTCTTAATCCGGCAATGTGTGCATAAATTTCTCTGCTATTGTAAAATACTTTTGCATTATTTTTTTTGCAAAAAAGTACACAACCGGCAAAGTATAAATATCTTCGGCAAAATAATAATGTGCTTTATGTTTTAAAAGATATTTAACAAGAAGAAAGAAAAAGTTTAAATAAAACAATACACTTGATTTGGATTTATCAAGTTTGTAAACGGATGTAACACCGATTTGAGTTTTGAAGCCTTCGGTTTTCCAATCGAATGAAATTGTTTTTACATCATAATTCATTGCAGAAAGTGAATCAATTAAATTTACAACTCTTGAATCGTGGTAAGCATTACCGAGGAAAGTTATTAAAACATTTTGCTTTTTATTCACAATACTAATATCCGCTTTTAATCTTAGCGTTCTTTGCGTTAATCCTTTGCGCTCTCTGCGTGAAACCATTACTCGCAAAGACCGCAGAGTCTACGCAAAACCGCAAAAAAACCATGCTACAACTTAATTTGAAAAGTATTTCTCATTATTGATTTTGCATCAAATTTTTCTTTAAAATCTATCAAGCTCATACTCGGTGTCATCGGATTTTCTGCCGATGTATCTTGTGAAACTCCAATATCAACATAGTTATAACCGCGTTCGGTTGCATCTTTAACTACTTCATACATTACTCTTTGAATCGGCTTATACTGTGCGTATTCGTAAAGAAGCATATTGTAAAAACAGATTGCA
>JAJRZB010000371.1 GCA_024275455.1 Bacteroidota bacterium
CGGATCGTGATAAAAGTTCGAAATTATCAGAAAAGGATTTTCTTTTATTCAATATTAGTTGCGCAATAACATTTAATTTTTCTTCTATAGTTTGATCCGATAATTCATTTAAGTGGATATTTCTAAATACTATTGAAGCGTTGTTTTCATCATTAACCAACCATATTTGGAATAGTTGATCACTATTATCTTCAATTTCTCTCCAGCCGGCAGGGATTGTAATTCGAAGGTTGTTAATTTTTATTTCTTTACTTGGACTGACAGTATCTTTATTCTTAACAGAATTTGTAGAAGAAGAACATCCTACGATAAACAGAGTTAGAATTGTAATAATTTTTGTAAACTTCACAAACTCAACTAATCTTTACTTCTAAAAAATTTAGGTTCTTCAAGAGTAAGAATTAAAGAAATTCTGTGAGTATCTGGCAAACCTTCGGTTTCTGAAGCATTAAATGTTGCAAAAGTGTAATCTATATTTAGTTTAGGTAATTTTACCCCTGCACCAATTGTAAATTGATTTACATCATTATATCCGCCTCTTATGGCAACAACATCTTTGAAATTATATTCGAGTCCGAATCGAGCATCGAAACTAACCGGACCAACATTAAAATTAGAAGCTGTTTTTCTATTTTCAAATCTGATATCAAAATCCATTGCCGGAGTTAGTTTGCCTCCAAGAATATTAAGTATGTAAGCTGTTCCAATTTTTGCGGTAGGGGAGATAAGTTCATTTCTGCCAGTAGTCCAAGCCATAAGAGTTGTGGTTACATCCATAATATTTGCACCGATTGTAAAATTCTTATATGGCATGTAAATAGCGCCAACATCAAAACCAATGCCGGTTGCACCATATTCTGCTATATCCCTTCTAATAAATTTAACATTTGCACCCCAATAAAATTTATCGGACTGTCTTTTAGCAAATGATAAAAAGAAAGCCCAATCGGTATTACTGAATTCAGTTATTTTTGAATAATCCAAACCCCAGTTTACATTTGTAGGGTCAACTATTTGCTGACCGGTTTGTCTATCGATAAGAGCTTTTCTGGTATCGGGTATTCCATCTACGCTTAAACGAATGGCACTTACAGCAAAACTCATATCTTTTTTGTAAGGAATTGCAACTGCTACATAATTGTAATTTACTAAACTTCCAAAATGTTCTTCGTGCATTAAAGAAATTTGAGGGTAATCCATTCTTCCAAGTGCAGCAGGGTTCCAATAACCTGCAGTAATATCATCGGCAACAGCTACATAAGCGCCGCCCATACCTAAAGCTCTACCGCCAACACCAAGCGAAAGAAACTCACCGGCATATTTACCAAACTCGGTTTGAGCAATAGTATGTGAGGAATAGAGAAAAACCAAGAAAAAAGCTGATATAAATATATTTTTTGACATTTTATCCTTAATAAATGAACTTACCAATATTATCGAAATAATTATATGAAAAAACAGAATTTAATCAATAAAATCAAGGTCAATTAATTATCGTAATAATATACTAATTTAGCAACTTATTTAACATTAACTAAGTCATCATAGCAATATGTTTATTAAACAATTAAAACGTATAGACATGCAGTTTATTTACAGCAATATATATTTTGATTAAAATATAAAATAAAAAAAGCCCTTAAAAAAGGGCTTTAAATAATTTGTTAAAACAAGTTTAATTTTATACAACAAGAAGCGAAACCACTAATAACATTATATAAAAAGCACCCATACCAACTTTTACGTATAAATCTTTTTTCTTATTGGTAATTAGATTTGTTGTATATTCATCATCATTCTCTCTTAGAAAATCCCCCTTTAAGATTTCTTGTTTTTGTTCCTCACTCATGGTCCTTCCTTTCTGAGTTTTATTTCATAAAGATAATTTCAATAACCCAACTGGTCCAAGAAGTTGGGTTATTAAATGTTTATTTCATTAAAATCATTTTTTTAACTTTAGTATAATTTTTAGATTCAAGAGTGTAAATATAAACACCGCTTGCTAATGAATAACCTGTAGACGCAGAGTTAAAATTGACTTCGTGGAAACCGGCTTTAAGTTCACTATTTAACAAGGTAGTTACTTTTTCACCAAGTAAGTTATAAATATTTATTGCCAATTTAGCATCTTCCGGTAAAGAGAATTTAATCAATGTAGATGGATTAAAAGGATTTGGGTAGTTTTGGAATAATTCGTATTTAGTAGGTAATACTTCTACTTCAATTTATTCCGAATACTCAAATGTACCGTCTATATCAATTTGTTTTAATCTATAAATAAATTTACTACCGCCAATTAATTTATCGTCTACAAACGAATATAATTTAGGTGAGTTACTGTTTCCATGACCTTCTACAAAAGCAACTTTCTCCCAA
>JAJRZB010000372.1 GCA_024275455.1 Bacteroidota bacterium
AATCAATCAATCAATCAATTATTTATTTCACACTCCTCCTATTGTTTTTTCAATCCTTCATTTTAGCTCAATCAAATGATCCACTGTACTCAAATAAAGAAATTACTTTGCAAGTTTACAATAATTCGTTAAATACTAATGTTAAATTTACATTAAAACCAATTGGAGAAACTTATAAATGGGGTGATAATAATTGTGATTATTTTATTGATACAATGAACACAAGAGTTCACGTTATTAATGGTACCCATTTAGATTATGATTATGGCTGGGTTTTTGATGGAGCAGATAATATAAACCGACCGCAAAACATTAAATTCCTCTTAGGTCTTTTAGAAATTCAAGTAGAAGCCCAAGGTACTGATCCTTGGACAAAATATTTTTATTGGGATGTTAGAGATTGTCAATATTATAGTCCTATTGATTGTCCGCAGCCAGGTAATTCCGGAGATATTACTTTAAGGATTGATAGAGACAGTCAAGATATCTGGTTTCGTCACGGATATACTAATAATACTACTCCACCAACCGGTCTACCTGAAGACCCAAATGGATGGGAACAGGATCCGGTTAACGGTGAAACAAGAAGATATTGGGAAGTGCTTGGTATAACTCATTGTCCATTAACACCGGAAACACCAACCGGTTTTACTTTAAGCGGAAGTGCCGGAGCTCATCCAGTACTATCATGGAATCAAAACACTGAAGAAATGTTGGATGGTTATAAGCTTTATAGGGAAGAAAACAATAATGGATTCAATCTTTTAACAGTACTTGATAAAAATACTACTACGTATACTGATGAAGAAGTTATTATAGGAAACAGTAAATTTGATCCCCTAGTTTGTTATAAGCTTACAGCATTTGGGAAAGCAGATAATGAATCCGATCCTACATCATCTGAATGCACAAAATTAGGCGGGATGAGCAAGAGTGTTAATAACAATTTGTTAAATAGTGATGTTTTACAGAATCAATTATTCGATGCTTTTCCGAATCCCTTTAATCCGACTACAACAATTAAATATACTATTGATAATGGAGGGCATGTTTCATTGATCATTTATAATTTGTTAGGGCAAAAAAAACAAACACTTGTAGATGAATTTAACCCTAAAGGAAAATATTCAGTTCGCTTTGATGGCACTAATTTATCTAGTGGAACTTATATTTACAGTTTGAGGATAAACAATCATTATTTTTCTAAACGTTTAGTTCTAATTAAGTAAATGGGGGTATTATATGAAGATTTTATTGAGCGTTTTTTTTCTATCTACTCTAATTACAGCTCAGAACTTAGACACTACGGTAATATCAATTAACAATATCAGACTACCAATGGTTAATGATGGTGATATTGGAAATGACGATGGTTTAGTATCATATGGTGGTTATTATAATAATATCATGTATTCTCCAGGATTTTTTTTATCAGGTAAATTTGAAGATTCAATATGGACTAACGGAGTATTTGAGTCAGAACGAGTATTAGATTATAATCCCGGGAGGTATGGTGACGATATAAATAGTTCTAAAAATAAGTTTTATATAATTAAGGCAGCCGATGAACCGTTTGGCGAAAGTTGGATTGAATGGAAAGATGCGGTTGAGTTGGGAGCATATTTTTATGATGGTGATAGTGATGGTATTTATAATCCGGTTGATAAAAACGAAAACGGCAATTGGGATGCTGATGAAGACAGACCGGACTTAATAGGAGATTATACAAATTGGACGGTATATAATGATAATGTTCCGAATGAAGAAAGGCGTTACAACGGAGCAGGGCAGCCTCAAGGAATAGAAGTAAGACAAACTACCTTTGCATATTCATTCCCGGGAAATGAAATATTGAATAATGCGATTTTCTTTAGATATATTATTGAAAATAAAGGAAATGTTCCTTTATTTGATTCAGTTTATTGGGGTTTTGTGGCTGATCCGGATATAGGGAATTATGGTACTGATATTACCGGATGCGATACAATATTAAACAGTACTTTTGGATATAAAAGAATACCCGACTACCCAGGTACTTTTGGAGATACTCCACCAACTGTTCTATTTTCTCTGTTACAAGGACCTAAAATTTTAGGCAGTTCAAGTGATACAAGCTTTATAAGACGAGGGGAATATCTTGATGAAGAAATAATTATAGGTAAAAAGAATCTTGAAATGACATCATCATATTCGTTTAGAAGATATGGAATACAGTCTTATGAAAAACAAAAAGTACATCGGAATATTATGATTGGAGGAATATATTATAATGGTGATTCAGCAATTGTGGTAAGAACATATCCTTTTGGCAACGGAGATTCTTTGGGGAGTGCAGCGGACACAATCAATCCAAAATATATGTTTTCCGGTAATCCGGTTACTGGAGAAGGATGGTTAAATATTTTTGAAACCGATTGGCGGATTATTGGTTCGACCGGACCCTTTAAATTGGAGAAAAACAAACCTCAAGAAATAATTATTGCATTAATTGTCGGCAGAGGAGATAGTCCTCTAAACTCTGTAACAGTAGCAAAAGAATATGCAAGAGGAGTAAGAAGATTTTATGAGAGCAACTTTACGGATTTGCCGGTAAGTATAAAAGAATTAAACAATAATATTCCTCGAAATTTTGAATTGTATCAGAATTATCCTAACCCTTTTAATCCAAGCACAACAATAAAATATAGTATACCAATGTTGGAGACGTTGCATACAATGTCTCAAGAATGGGTACAATTAGAGGTTTACGATATTTTAGGCAGAGAAGTTGCAACCTTAATAAACAAGCAGCAAAAACCGGGTAGTTATGAAGTGAGATTTGATGCCTCATCCGTTAACCAACGGATTTCAAGCGGAGTTTATTTTTATCAGCTAAAAATAGGTGGTTTAATAAAAACCAAGAAAATGATATTGCTTCAGTAAATTTTGAAAAAAACAATTTTTAATGGCGGTCAATTTAGGCCGCTTTTTCTTTCAGATTAAACAACAGTCTATAAGACCTTTAATATATATTATTCCTATCGGTTTTGCAGTAAAAATGCGTAAAACAGATTACTAATCTGTTCTACGAATATTTTATACAGTACCGTATATTAGATAAATACCAATTAGTTTACTATATTTCATCATTAATATATTGTAATACTAAAATTTTTGATGAT
>JAJRZB010000373.1 GCA_024275455.1 Bacteroidota bacterium
ATATACTTTCAAAATTAGAGATAGTGTTTTTTTTCATGACAGCCCTTGCTTTCCTAATGGTAAAGGGAGGAAACTTAATGCGTATGATATAAAATATACTTTTGAAAGATTGGCTGATAAAAAAAGCAGTTTTTCAAATTTTCCGATGATAAATCAAATAATTTATGGTATAAATGATTTCCACAAAGGAAAGGAAAAATTTATAAAAGGCATTGATGTACAAGATTCCCTTTCCATAAGTTTTACATTGGTTAAACCTTTTGCACCTTTCTTAATATTGTTAACATCACCCAATTTTTATATTGTACCGAGGGAAGCAGTTGAATATTTCGGAAAAGATTTTAAGTATCACCCGGTTGGTACGGGTCCATTTAGGATTTCCGAATATAGAAAGTTTGAAAAAGTACAGCTTGTTAAAAACGAACATTACTATTTAAAAGATAAAAATAATATTTCACTTCCATACCTTAACTCAATTTGTTACAGCACAATAAAAGAATCGGAAAAAGTGTTTACAGAACTTTTGAATAAAACAACCGATATAATCGACATTAATAAAAAGGAGTACAACAATATTCAAAAGCAAAATTTAATTGCAAATAATTACCGTGTAATTAAAATTAACAAAGGTAACGGATTTAGATATTTAGGATTTAATTTTAGAAATAATAGGAATGAAAGAATATATAAATTATTACGTACTGCAATAGTTAAGTCATATAACAGAAATTTAATTACTAATAAAATTAATCAGTTTAATCTTGCAGAATCGATTGTCCCTCTGTATTTATTGGGTGATAGAAAAATAAAGTGGTTTTGTTATAATGAATTCTATCCCCCAAAGTTTAATAAGAATATCTTTTCTAAAGATACTTTGATTATCATGTCAAATATAAATGCTTTGGATTTTATTGAACTTGAAAAGACATTGCAACGACTTCATATCCCTTTTAAGAGAATAATAAAGCCGGAAAACTATTATGAAAATATAAAGCTGTTAAAACCAGATATTTTCAGAGTAAGTATGATCCCGGCTTACCCGCATCCTGTTGAATATTATTCTTTGTTTTATTCAAAAAATTCTAAGGATATAAATCTTGGAGGGTTTAGTAACAAAACCTACGATAAAATATTTGAAAAAACATTGTTTGAAATTAATGACTCGATTTTAACTAATTATTATATCCGGCTCGAAAAAATACTAAAAGACGAAATTGCAGCTATTTATTTAACACATAACGGACCAAGATATTACATCTATCAAAAGAATCTGAAAGGAATAGTATTTAAATATATCAGTTTGGATTTTAGAAAAGCTTACTTTGAATAGATGATAAAACTAAGAAATAAACTTGGGTTAAAGCTTCTAATTTTTGTATCGGTAGTTTCCTTTATGCTGATTACAATAAGTTTTATTTACTTTTTTTTATCAGGCAAATCTTTTCTTTTAAATTCATCCGTAAAACAATTAACCACTTATTCAAAAATTATAGACCAATCCATAAATACGCAGATTGATAATTACTGCAATATTTTATCTCCTTTAATTGTAGAGATAACTTCAAAGGAAAATTTAGAAAACAAATTATTGCAAAGCAGCAAGGAAATAATTTTAAATAATTATTCAATGATTGATGAGATGTACTTGAAATTTGGCAACCCGGTAAAGTCTGTTGCGGCATTACCCATAACAGTTTTTGGCGGAAAATAAGTTGTTAGTTTTAACAATATTCAGCAGCTTAAATTCGATTCGCTCTTTCAAAATATAAAGCCAATAAAAAAAAGTTTTAACAAGTCAATATTCGGTTATGTGGAAAATAAAATTCACCCGGATTATTTTATTAAAAAAAGTACCGGTTTATTTTCAGTAATCATAAAACTCAAAAATTTATCTTTTTATGAAAATATTGTTAGTAAGGTTTACCTTAGTAATGGAACAAACCTAAGCATTAGCAACAACAATAATTTTATAAACTTTTCCACAAATCAGTTTTGGAACAACCAGCAAACGAGTAAATATTTTTCGGCTGAAAACTATTACGGAAATTTCTTTTTTGATTCTGAAAATAAATTGTTATACACTGAATGGCAAAGTGAATACTTGAAAAGTAAAATTATACTTAGTCAAGATATTTCCGAGGCTTATAACAGTTTTATTAATCTGCTTAATAAACTTTTGTTGTATTCCATATTCATTTTCTTTATGATTTTACTAGTTACATTTTTATACGTTAAAAAAATATCAAAATCACTAAATGAAATAACAGATATAACCCAAAAGGTAAGTAAGAGAAATTTTGAAAATAAAATTAAGCTGCAAAGAAAAGATGAATTGGGATTGTTAATAAATTCGTTTAATCAAATGATTGACGAATTAAAAATTAGTTACAGTAAATTAAACATAGCCAATAAGGAACTGAAAGAAAAATTAGAAGAGTTAAGCAAAACAAAAATTGAATTAAGTAAAAAACAAAAACTTGCGTTTATGGGAGAAACAATTTCTAAAATCACTCACGAAATACAAAATAAAATAAGCGGTGTTAGTGTTTGGGTTCAAAATTTGGAATTTCAGTCTGCTCAAGATGAAAATATTTCTTTATATGTAAATGAAATAAAAAAATCACTTAAATCATTTATGGAAATGCTGCAGAACTTTAAGAAATTCTATAGAAAACCATACCTAGAAATTTCAGAAGTTGACTTTGTACAAATTGTTGAAAAGGTTTTAATAAAGTATAAAGCCGTAATAAAAGAAAAAAATATTATTCTAAATAAAAGATTTACTAAACCTGAAGTAATGATTTTTGCTGATGCAAATTTGATGGAAGAAGTTATTGAAAATTTATTTGTAAATGCTGTTTATTTCTCACCGGATAATTCCACTATTGAGATTTATTTAGTCGTAGAAAAATCAAAGTTATATTTTTCTATGTGCGATGAAGGTCCCGGTATTAGTGAAGAAAACTGCGATAATATTTTCCATCCCTTTTTTACTACTAAATCATCCGGCAGCGGGTTGGGACTGGCAATTGTTAAAAATATTATTGATGCTCATGGTGGTTTGATTGAATTAGAAAAAAGTAAAATTAAAGGTGCTTGTTTTAAAATAACTTTACCAATTAACGGGAAAACAAAATGAAAATTCTTGTTATTGACGATGACTTAAATTTAAACAAAGGAATTTGTACTTACTTAAATAATAAAGGCATAAATACGGATACAGCATCTAACGGAAAGGAAGGGGTAAAGTTGCTTGACTCAAATAGTTACGATTTAATTTTATCCGATATACAAATGCCGGAAATGTCGGGATTAGAATTTCTG
>JAJRZB010000374.1 GCA_024275455.1 Bacteroidota bacterium
CAGCAAGATGAGTCAAAAATTATTATTCCCGATCCGAATTATCATATTAAATCGGATGATATTTTAGTGCTGTTTGGCTCGGATGAGAATATTGCCAAAACAGAAAATTGGAACTAATAAACCGAAACATTTTTCCTGTTCATTATTAATTATATAATATTGATAAATGAAATAGTAAATATCTCCTAAATTGTAAACTCATAAATTACTTTTTACGGAAGCCTTATGACCTACGATGCATATTATAATCATAATAAAAACGCATTCGGAAAAGAACCTGAGAAAATTCTGGTTGAATATGCTCATCTGCTTAATAAGAAAGAAGCTATTCTGGATATTGGAGCCGGTCAAGGTAGGAATACATTTTACTTAGCAAAATTAGGTTATTCTGTTGATGCCATTGATACATCTTCTGTTGCAATAGAGAGTTTGAAAAAAAATAAAGAAATATAAAATCATAGTCTTCAAATATATAATGCCGGGTACAAGGAATTTGATAGTAGCAGTAATTACTCTGGGATACTTGTATTTGGTTTACTGCAAATTCTTGATAGAGAAGAAATTGATTTATTAAAAAGAAAACTTTTCAATTGGATGAAAGAAGGAAGTGTGCTTTTTATAACTGCTTTTACAACTGCTGATGATTCCCATAAAGTAATATCGAATAACTCGAAAAGAATAGGAAAAAATTCATACATAAAACCGAATGGAGAAAAGCGTACCTTTTTTGAACCGGGAGAGTTAAAAAGTATTTTTAACGATTATAAAAAAACACACTATTGGGAAGGGTTAGGACCGGAACACAGACATGGAGATAACCCGATTGAAAGGCATGCATTGGTAGAAGCGGTTTTCCAGAAATAGAAGCAAAAAAAAATGTAGCTAAAATATAAATTGCATTTCAGCTTAAATGATGTTATTATAAATTAAGATGGCAACTAAAGAAGATAATAGTGTAGATAAGTTTTTTAATAAGATTAAGAATCACAGTATAAATAAGTAAGATAATTATATTTGCAATGATAATAATTGATGACGATACATATATACTATTAGATGCAAATAGATATAATTAGATAAAAAAACATAACCAGCTATTTTGCTTGAGTTGTATCAAATTAAAATTAGATAGAACTATTATGAAAATATTTTTATTCTTACTATTTGTAGTTTTTTTTCTTGTAAGTTGTAATACTACAGACATTCAAGATTCTGGTGAAATTAATATCGTTCAACTAAAAAAGGAGTGGACACATTCTTTTGAAGAAGACTACAATTCAGTACGTGTTTATAGACCTAGTAATTATAAAGAATTTCAAGCTGCTTGGTTTAGACAAATCTATTTTTTTGAAAACAACAATAAATGTTCTTACTTAGTTTTAGCTCCAGATGATGGACATTATTTTAATCAAGGAATTTGGTATTATAAACCGGATACTCAAGCCTTAACCATTTTAGATTCTTTAGAGCAAGTGGTAATAAAATATAAAATAATTGAACTGTCTGATGAAATATTAAAACTTATTCAATTATAGTTGAAGTATATAACCGGCAAATTACTAAAAGTATTAACGAGCTTTCTAAACTTTTGGAGAAATAAAATGTACTTTTTAATGATAAATTCTCTCAAAAATAAAATCGAGTTCGGTAAAATTAAATTTAGTAAACTATGAGTTAGAAGCGTTTTCTTTTGATATGAAAATTTAAAAATAATTACAGATTCTATAATCTCTCAGACCAAGCCTAAGGAAAGTATATAAAATTTTTTTTGTTCAGTTAATTTGCTTTGTAAGTATATTTCGTAAAACAATATTTTAGGAAAAAGAAATGGATTTAAAACTAGCAGTTTTAATAGATGGTGATAATATTCCCTATGCCTATGTGAAAGAGATGATGGAAGAGATAGCTAAATATGGAAACCCAACAATAAAAAGAATATATGGAGACTGGACAAACCCAAAATTGACAAAGTGGAAAAGTCTGCTCCTGGAAAACGCTATAACGCCAATTCAGCAATACGGATATACAGTTGGGAAAAATGCAACCGATTCTGCAATGATAATTGATGCGATGGATATTTTATATTCTGAAAAAGTAAACGGGTTTTGCCTTGTTTCCAGTGATAGTGATTTTACACGCTTAGCCACAAGGCTTAGAGAAGCAGGGATGAAAGTATTTGGAATCGGTGAGAAAAAAACACCAAATCCATTTATTGTTGCGTGCGATAAATTTATATATATCGAAATTCTTAAAAATCTATCCGTTGAAAATGAGTTGGAAGTTACCAAGAGTAAATCTTCACAAAAAATTAATATCGATAAAATAACCCCGAAAGTAATTAAATTAATTTCTTCTACAATTTCAGATTTAGCAGATGATGACGGTTGGGCATATTTGGGAGACGTTGGAAATCTTTTACAAAAGAAGCAGCCTAATTTTGATTCCAGAAATTATGGTTTTCAAAAATTGACTCCGCTAATTAAGTCAACTAAAAAATTTGAAATAGAACATCGTGAAAATCCAAAAGGGCGGTTTAAGCTGATTTATGTAAAGAATAAAGATAAGAGCAAAAAACATAGTTAATTATAGGTTTATATTCAGCTGGACTTATTTTAGGGAAACTTCTAAAAAAAATATTCCGTCATTCTGAGGAGCGGAGCGACTTGCCTACCGGCAGGTAGGCGTGAGAATCTCATATTTCAAATTAGAAACGAGATTTTGCACTCTGTTCAAAATGACAATTTTTAAATTATCTCTATTTTTCAGAAGTTTCTTTAAAATTAGTTTTTTGTTTTAAAATCAAAATAGCATAAAGTTTTTCTTGATCACTTTAATTCTTTAAAAATCCGATTAATTACATGAATATAATAATACTTACAAAAACAGATCAGATTAAAAAGAATGTTTTTGAAATTAGTGACAATAGATTTATCCACATTAAAGATATCTTAAAATCAAAAGCCGGGAATATTCTTGAAATAGGTTTGTTGAACGGTCCAACCGGCTATGGTGAAATTATAAAAATTGATTCACTTAGTGCTATTATTAAAATCATTGAATTAGTTGAGTTAAATAATTTTGAATTCCGAATCGATATTATTTTGGCACTACCGAGACCGCAAACGTTAAAAAAAGTTTTAAATACCGCTGCAACCATGGGTGTTGATAATATATATTTAATTAAATCGGCGAAGGTTGAAAAAAGTTATTTCCAATCACCGCTTTTAAAAAAAGAAAATTATACCAAATATTTAATTGAAGGATTAAGTCAAGGTAAGAGAACACGACTTCCAAATATTTCTATTCATAAGCGATTTAAACAGTTTATTGAGCATTATTTCCCGATTGAATATAACCAGCCGGTTAAACTGCTTGCTCATACAGGAGAAGAACAGTTTTTGAATCAGTTGGATTTACATAAAAGCAAAAACTTTACTATTGCTATTGGGCCGGAAGGCGGATGGAACGATTTCGAAGTATCGTTCATGGTTCAAAATGGGTTTCAGAAATTTAAATTATCAAATAATATTTTGAGAGTTGAAACTGCACTTACTGCAGCTCTAGCACAACTTGAAATGATTAGTTCGGAAGGATAGTTTGGGAGAAGTAATACATGTTAAAAATATTTTTCATAATATTAAACGACATTGGTCTAAATAACGAATATAGAAAATCTTAATAATGAAAGATAATTTTTCTCATCAATCTAAAGAATATGCTAAGTATCGTCCAACATATCCCGATGAGTTGATAAACTTTTTAGTTTCATTTACTTCAGATAAACAATGTGCTTGGGATTGCGGAACAGGTAACGGACAAATTGCCGTAAAACTTTCCAATTATTTTAAACAAGTATTTGCTACAGATATTAGTGAAAAACAAATAAGTAATGCTCCTAAAATATCTAATATTAAGTATAAAGTTGAACCTGCAGAATCAACTAAATTTAAAGATAATATGTTTGATCTAATCACAGTTGCACAAGCAATTCACTGGTTTGATTTTGATAAATATTATCAAGAAGTAAAAAGAACTTTAAAGCAGGATGGAATTATTGCAGTAGTTGGTTATTCATTACCAAAAATTTCACCGGACGTAGATAAAGTTATTTACAAATTTTATTCTAAATTTGTCGGCGATCTTTGGGATAAGGAAAGAGATTTTATTGATAAAGGATATACCACAATTCCTTTCCCATTTAAAGAAATTTCAGCCCCGCCATTTAAAATTTGTGATAAGTGGACTTTTGAAAATTTAATAGGTTATTTAAATACTTGGTCTGCTACACAACACTATATTAGAGAGCGAAACGAAAATCCGGTTGATAAAATTGAGCGTGAAATTCAAATCAATTGGGGAAACAATAAATACCGAAACATTATCTTTCCAATTTTATTGAGGATTGGTAAAAACACTTAAGCAATTTGTTAAATTACATTGAAAACTAAACTTGACAAAACAGTTTCTGGTTGTTATATTGGAAACTATTAACACTAATATAGTTTCTATAGTTTTATGAATGAAAAAGAAAAAATAATAGCTTATTCGAAAGATACATTTCTAAAAAACGGATTTTATAAAATCACAATGGATGAAATTGCATCCGGATTAAGGATTAGTAAAAAAACAATTTATAAATATTTTCCATCAAAAAATAAATTAGTAGACACGGTTGTAAAAGTATTTCAAACTAATATTAAAAAAAAATTAAATAGAATTGTGAATGAGCAGGATAATTCTATCTTAAAAATAAAAGCTCTTGCAAGCTTTGTAGCAAATCTTTCTTTCAACATAAGCCAAAAAATGTTATATGACCTTCAGACTTATAGGCCTGACCTTTGGAAGAAGATAGATGATTTTAGATCAACCGCTATTAAAGAAGTTTGGGTTAATATTATAAATATTGGCAAGAAAGAAAAATGTATCGTAAATAAACCGAATGATATTATAATCACAGTAATCCTCTCATCAATAAGTGAGGTGATAAATCCGAAGTTTTTATTGAATCACAATTATTCAATGAAGGAGGCGTTTGAAATAACGTTCGAAATTATCATCTCAGGCATTCTAACTGAAAAAGGTAAAAAATTATATCAAAAATCAATTTTGGAATCAAAGAAATGAAATTTAAAAACAATTTGTCATTACTTATATTTTTAGTTTTGTTCGCTTGTTCAGACAGCCATAATCGGGATTATATTGAAGAATCGGGGACAATAGAAACAACCAATATAATTTTAAGTTCACAGTTAAACGGTAAAGTAAAAACTATCTTAGCAAAAGAAGGGGATTTTATTAAAACTGGCGATACACTTCTAATCATAGATTATGATTTACTTGCTATTAAATTAAAACAAGCAATTGCAGGTAAAAATGCTGCTGAAGCAAAACTTAATTTAGTTTTAAAAGGAGCACGAAAAGAAGACATCAAATTAGCAAATGAAAAACTGAAACAAGCGAAAGCTAACTTTGAGTTGATAAAAAAAGATTTTGAAAGAATAAGTAATCTGTATTCAAAACAGGCAATAACTAAGAAACAGTTTGATGAAATTAAAACCCGTTTCGAAATTGTGAAATCTCAATATAAATCGGCAAGAACAAATTTTACAAAAATTAAAAATATTTCTCGTCCGGAGGAAATAGCACAAGTAAGAGCCAATTTTGAGAACTCAGCAGCAAATGTTGACTTAATTAAAAAACAAATTTCAGACAGTCATATAATATCACCTGTTGATGGTTTTGTAGTTGACCGATTTGTTGAGTTGGGGGAATCAGTTAATTACGGTTCATCGATATTTAAAATTTCTGATTTGACAGTTGTGAAAATTGTTGTTTATGTAAATGAAGAAAATTTAGGAAAAATTAAATTAGGACAAAGTGCTGAGATATCAATCGATTCTTTTGAAGATAAAGTTTACGAAGGTAAAATAATATATATATCACCTGAAGCAGAGTTTACACCTAAAAATATTCAGACTAAAGATGAAAGAACAAAATTAGTATTCGCCGTAAAAATTGAGTTAAAGAATCCGGATTTTGAATTAAAAGCCGGAATGCAAGCGGATGCTAAAATTAGATTGAAGTAAATGAGTAAAATAATAAACATAGAATCTCTTATAAAATCTTATAACGATATTGAAGCTGTAAGAAATATTTCATTGTCAATAGATCAAGGCGAAATGTTCGGTATTGTAGGACCGGATGGTGCAGGTAAAACTACTACTATAAGAATTTTATGCGGTTTATTAGAGTTTGATGCCGGGACAGTAAAGATATTTGGTAAAGATATAAAGTTAGAAAAAAATCAAATACAAAAAGAGATAGGATACTTATCGCAAAAATTTAGTTTGTATAGAGATTTATCAGTTGATGAGAACATAGAATTTTTTGCTCAAATCCATAATGTTTATGATTACAAAAAAAGAAGAAATGAACTTTTGGAATTTACAAGGTTAACTGAATTTAGAAACAGACTGGCAGAAAATCTATCCGGCGGAATGAAGCAAAAATTAGCATTGGCATGTAGTCTTATTCATAAACCTAAAATACTATTTTTAGATGAACCTACAACCGGAGTTGACCCGGTTTCCAGAAGGGATTTCTGGAAAATACTTTCGAGTTTAAGAAACGAAGGAATTACGATTTTTATGAGCACACCTTACTTAGATGAAGCGGAAAGGTGTACACGAGTTGCAATGATGGATAAAGGTAAAATAATAGCTCTTGATGAACCGAAAAAAATAAAAGCAAGTATAAAGAAAGAAGTATTGGAAATTGTTTGTTCACCTATAAAAAAAGCTTATGACGTAATAAAAGAAAAAACCGAATATGATGTTCAAATGTTCGGTGATCGTCTTAATATAGTTTTGGATGATTACGGCATAGAAAAAGAAGCAATATTAAAAACATTGAACAAGTACTCGGTGAATATTGTAAGTACAAGAAACATTGCTCCTAGTTTGGAGAATGTTTTTATATATAAAATTAGAGAAGCAAGTTAAATGAATTTTATCAGTGGAATTGATATGAAAAAACTAATTATTATATCATTTATTATAATAAACTCCCTATGTGCACAAAGTAATAAACTTACATTAAAACAAAGTTTACAGTTAGGTTTAAAGAATAGCAAAGAGATACAAATTGCAAATTCTAAAATAAAGAGAGCTAAAGCTCGAATGGATGAGATAGGTTCAACAATGTTTCCTAAGCTTTCTCTTTCTGCGGGTTATACCCGTTTAAGTGATGTGCCTCCATTTGCTATACAGTTGCCATTTGTTCCCTCAGGAGGAGACTTTACAATCCAAGAAACAATTTTAAATAACTATAATCTCGGTGCATCCATCGAACAGCCGATATTTACAGGCTTTAAACTCTCCGCATTGAAATCTGCAGCAAATTATAATATCAAAGCAGAAGAAGTACTTTGGGAAAAAACGAAAAATGATAAGTCGGAAGAAATACAAAAATCTTTTTGGAATTATTATAACGCACAGGAAATGGTTGAGTTGTTATATGAAAGCTTGATAACATTGCAGAGTCATTTAAGAGACACGAAAAACTTTTTAGATAATGGGATGGTTACGAAAAATGACTATTTAAAAATAGAATTTGAGGTAGAAAACACACGGTTAAAACTACTTGATGCAAATAACGGACTGAAAATAGCCAGGTCAATATTTAATAAAAGTATAGGTTTGCCGTTAAATAGTGAAACCTATATTATCGTTGAGGAAATTAATATAGAATCGATTAATGAAGATTATTTGTCAATTAATAACGAAGCGGCAGAGAATAGGGAAGAAATATTATCAACAAACTTACGATTAAAAGCATTGGAAGAAAAACGAACGGCTGCTAAATCAGAGTTGTATCCACAATTATTCGCTTTCGCAAATTATAATTATAATAAACCTAACCAGAGATATTTACCACTTGAGGATAAATTTAATGATTCGTGGGGAGTTGGGGTCGGGTTAAAATGGAACATCTGGAACTGGGGTGGAACATCAGCAAAGGTTGAACAAGCTGAACAAGATTATTTCCAATTAGAGAATACATATAAACTTTTAAAAGAAAATATTGAATTAGATGTGTACAACAAATATTTAACCTTAGAAAGTAAAATTGAGAAAATAAAGTTAAGTCAACTCCAGGTTGTATCAGCGGAAGAAAATTATAGAATTACAAAAGAAAAGTTTAGTCAGCAATTAGCAACAAGTACTGAGTTGATAGATGCAGAAACAAATCTATTAAAAGCAAAAACAACCTTAATTACTTCAAAAATAGAATATCGTTTGAGCAAAATAGCTCTGGAAAAATCTGTTGGGAGAAAGATCTATTAGAAGCCTTTGCATAACATTTTAAAAGTTGTCATTCCGTGATGTTTTTACACGGAATCTATACTTTTAGAAGGAGATTCCGGCTTAAAACATGCCGGAATGACAGTGGTTTTTGGCTATACAAAGACTTCTATTAGATAGAATTTAGAATTTATGACATGGAATTTGATAATCTATTGACTAATATAAATAATTAACAAATCTTTTGAGTAAATAATGACTTTAAAAAAATCAAAGATATTTAAAGACTTAACTATAATAAGAAATTCTGAATACTGATTTCTAAATTCTGGTGTTTGATATGTATTCAATAGAAGTAAATAATTTAACTAAAAAATTCGGGAAGTTTATTTCCGTTAATAATATTTCGTTTAAAGTTAAAGAAGGAGAAATATTTGGCTTTCTAGGTGCAAACGGTGCTGGTAAATCAACAACAATTAGAATGTTGTGTGGTATTTTAGCCCCAACTTCCGGAGATGCAATTGTTGGCGGATACAGCGTATTAAAACATCCGGATGAAGTAAAACTAAATATTGGTTATATGTCTCAAAGATTTTCACTTTATAACGATTTAACAGTAGAAGAAAACATTAATTTTTTTGCTGGTGTTTACGGGTTAAAAGGTAAATTACTTGATGATAGAAAAAAATGGGTTCTCAAAATTGCAAATCTTAATAACAAAGAAAATTTACTTACCGGGTCTTTGCCTGGTGGAATTAAACAAAGATTAGCATTGGGTACTGCAGTTATTCATAAACCTAAAATCGTTTTTCTTGATGAACCGACCAGTGGTGTTGACCCCATTTCAAGAAGAGGATTTTGGGAACTTATAAATGATCTTTCAGAAAGCGGAACAACTGTTTTTGTAACAACACACTATCTGGAAGAAGCGGAATTTTGTAACAATATTATTTTAATTGATGCTGGGAAATTAATTGCCGAAGGAAATCCAAAAGATTTGAAAACTAATTATTTATTGAATGATATTATAGAAGTTGAATGTGATAATGCAGTTAAAGCAATGGAACTATTGGAAAAAGAAAATTTTGTTGAAGAAACATCAATTTTTGGAAATAACCTTCATTTGATTGTAAATAATTTTTATAAAGATAAAACACAAATTAAGTTATTATTAAGCGATAAAAATAATATTAGGGTTAACAGAGTTGACAAAATAGTGCCAACTCTTGAAGATGTTTTCATCCATTTATTAGATAATAAAACAAATGATTAGGCGAACAATAGCTATAGGCAAAAAAGAATTTAAACACCTTTTGCGTGATAAGAGATTATTGTTCGTAATGATATTCCTTCCAATATTTTTATTGGTTATTTTCGGTTATGCCGTAAATTTTGATGTTAAAAATATTCAACTTTCTGTTCTTGATAAAGACCAATCAAATCTAAGTAGATCTTTTATTAATTCAATATCTAGTTCAAACTATTTTTATATATCTTCTTATTTAAAAAATGATTCCGAAATAAAATATGTGCTTGATAAAAAAGAAGCACAAGTAGTTGTAGTAATTCCGAGTAACTTTTCAGAGCGAATTGAAAAAAAGAAGGAAACAGCACAAGTCCAATTTTTAATAGATGGAGTTGACGGAAATGCCGCAACTATTATTAAAAGTTATGTTGATATTGCTTCAATTAAATTTAATCAAAAACTGCAGAAAGAAATATTTGCTAAACTGGGAGTTAAATTTGAACCTCTGATTTCACTTGAGCCTATATTTTGGTTTAACCCCGATCTTCAAACTACTAAATTTTTAATTCCCGGACTTATCGCGATGATTCTAATAATTGCGTCGGTAATATCTGTATCTCTTTCACTTGTTAAGGAAAAGGAGCATGGTACAATTGAACAATTAAATGTTTCATCTGTAAATTCTGTAGAGTTACTTGTTGGTAAATCTGCACCGTATATTGTTGTTGCATTTTTTGATGCCCTATTAATATTATTTGTCGGTTATGTACTGTTTGATGTTGTAGTTAAAGGCAGTATGATTCTATTACTTATTATGACGTTAGTGTATATTTTATCTTCAGTATCTTTGGGAATATTTATTTCTGTTATCTCAACTTCCCAACAAATTGCTTTTACTTTGGCAACTTTTGCAACACTGCTGCCTTCTGTAATTTTATCCGGTTTTGTTTTCCCAATTGAAAGCATGCCGCCAATTGTTCAAATTATAACAAACATAACTCCCGCTAAGTTTTTCATAGTGATTTTGAGGTCTATAATAATTAAAGGAGTAGGAATTGAAGCCTTCTGGGATCAACTTCTATATTTAATAGCATTTGGCACATTATTTTTAATTGTTGCAGTTGTTGTTTATAAAAACGATTCGGCTACGGCTTAACATATGGAAACAATTTTAAATATAATTAAAAAAGAATTTCTTCAGTTCAGAAGAGACCCAAAAATGTTCGGGATAATATTGGTTTCCCCAATTATTCAGTTAATCTTTTTAGGTTATGCTGCAAACTTTGATGTAAACATTGTTCATACTACTGTTTATGATATGGATAGAAGTGAAGAAAGTAGAAATTTATTAAATACGTTTGAAAGCAGCGGTTACTTTAGTTTTGATAATTACGTAAATAATTATGAAGACCTGCAAGAAGATCTTGAAACCGGTGAAACAATTGTGGGAATAGTTATTCCTAATGATTATGGAGATAAAATAAATAAACGTCAACCGGTAAAGATTCAAGCTATATTTGATGGTTCTGATGGTAACACTACCTCTGTTGCAGCAGGATATGTGAATGCTATTATTATTGAATATTCTCAAAAGATATTTTTAGAAGTTCAAAGAAAAACCGGAAAGAAAATATTATCTGTAAATCCTTTGGAAGCAGAAACACGAGTGTGGTATAATCCTGAACTTAAAACCAGAAATTTTATGGTACCCGGAATTGTCGGGTTGCTTTTAATGATGATAACTTTAATATTAACATCGTTGGCAGTTGTTAAAGAAAAAGAAATAGGTACACTTGAACAGTTAATTGTTACCCCTATTAAATCCTATCAGTTAATAATAGGAAAGTTGGTTCCGTTTGCAATACTTGGTTTTGTATCTGTTGTTATTGTATTAGGAGCAATGACTATAATTTTTAATATTCATGTAAGAGGAAGTTATTTTTTTCTTTTTGTAAGTTCATTCATTTATATACTTTCAACTTTAGGTTTGGGGCTATTTGTATCAACAATTTCCAAAACACAGCAGCAGGCAATGATGCTGGCAATATTTATTGTTATGCTGCCAATGGTTTACCTTTCCGGATTTGTTTTTCCAATTGAAAACATGCCAAAAATAATTCAAATTATTACTTACATAATTCCATTAAAATATTTCATGATTATAATTAGAGGAATTATTTTAAAAGGTATCGGATTTGCAGAACTATGGCAGGACGGATTAATTTTACTTTTAATGGGAATGATAATTCTATATTTAAGCTCACTTAGATTTAGTAAAAGGTTAGAATAAAACATCTTTTCCTTTCTGTTCAATACATTGTATTTTAGAGAACAACAATTTTTCTTTTAAATGAATGCTATAAATTCCTCCGGTGTACTAAGTTCATCAAAAATATTTAAATTTTGGCTTCCGTTAGCAGCTACATGGCTAATGATGTCGTTGGAAGGTCCGTTTATTGCTGCCATAATAGCACGTCTACCTGAACCGAAATTTAATTTAGCAGCTTATGGAGTTGCATTTTCTTTTGCATTAATTATTGAAGCCCCTGTAATTATGATTATGAGTGCTTAAACAGCTTTAGTAAAAGATAAGTTATCATTAACAAAACTAAAAAGATTTACTTATGCAATAAATGGAATTATTACTTTTGGCATGCTGCTCTTCTTAATTCCATCAGTATTTGAATA
>JAJRZB010000375.1 GCA_024275455.1 Bacteroidota bacterium
TATCTTTTAACTCTGGCATTACCTTCCCAAATGCTCCAAACCATTTCTTCATCTGCCGGTTGAGCATAATCAGTTTCAAAAGTAGCTGCCATAGCTCCACTAGCCCAACCGAATTGAATCCATTTATCCGGTTGCCAATTTTTTAGAATACCGTAAAGCATTCCTCCAACAAATCCGTCGCCACCTCCAATTCTATCTAGCACTTTTATTTCACGCGGCTGTACAACATACCAATTGTTCCCTTCTAACATAATACCGCCCCATAAGTGCGTATTCGAATTTACAACTTTCCTTAAAGTTGTTGCAAATACAGAAGTGTTTGGAAAAGTTTCTTTTACTTTTCCTATCATTTCTTTAAATTTTTCAATTTTCTCTTCAATATCAGAACCACCGGTCTCTGGTCCTTCAATTCCTAAACAAAGTTGAAAATCTTCTTCGTTCCCAACAAGTATATCTGCAACAGCAGCAATCTCTGTAAAAGCTTCTCTTAATTCTTGTTCTCTTCCCTTCCAAAACGATGCCCGGTAATTTAAATCAAAAGAAATTTTAGTACCGTGTTTTTTAGCCGTACGTGCCAATTCAAGTGAAAATTTACTTGTCTCTTGAGATAGAGCTGCAATTAAACCGGAAAGGTGAATTATTTGTACACCTTCCTCTCCAAAAATCCTTTCCAGATCAAAATCGTTTACATTAAGCGTTCTTCCAACTTCACCTGCTCTATCGTTATGAACACGCGGGCCACGAGACCCAAAACCACTATCTGCTATATTGAATTGATGCCGATAACCCCAGGGATCACCTTGTTCAACATCCTTGCCTTCATAATCCATAAATCTATTTTTAAGATTACTCTTTATAAATTTTGCAATTGGACTATCTTTTACAAAAGTAGTTAATACTTTCACCGGTAAGCCGAGATAAGAACAGATACTTGCTACATTTGTTTCTGCACTTGTGGCTTGTAGTTTGAAAGTATCACTAGTGTGAACCGGTTGTCCGTTGACAGGTGTAATACGAACACCTATACTTGTAGGAACAATCAATGAATATTTACAATTTTCTTTTAGTTCAAATGACATATTTTTTGCCTGATTTTTATTATTCTTTTACTTAATCTTTTAAATACATTCAGTTTAGAAACTGATAAATATTACGAGAAAGATTTTTAAACACCACTATAAACATTAAATCCCCCATCTATCGGAAGTATCGCACCGGTAATAAATTTTGATAAATCCGATAGTAAAAATAAAGTTGCACCAACCAAATCTTCCACCTCACCAAATTTCTCCATCGGAGTCATATCAATTATTTTCTTTCCACGTTCTGTTAGTTGATTTGTCTTTTCATCCATGAGTAAAAACCTATTTTGCTCTGTTAAAAAGAACCCCGGTGCTATTGCGTTAACTCTTACATTGGTTTTAGCAAGGTGAACTGCTAACCATTCTGTAAAATTATTTACCGAAGACTTAGCCGCCGAATAAGCCGGTATTTTTGTTAAAGGATGCAAAGCACTCATAGAAGATATGTTTAGAATAGCTCCCATTTTTCTTTCAACCATTTCTTTTGCAAATATCATTGTCGGTAAAAGTGTTCCGATTAAGTTTAAATCAAATACATCTTTGAATCCCTCTATTTCTAAACCAAAAAATGTTTTCTCTAAAGAAGAAATATTTCTATCGGAGATAATTTCTTCTTTTGTGGTGGCTAACGGAGAATTTCCACCGGCACAGTTGATTAAATAATCTATTCTTCCAAAATTTTCCAAAATATCTTTTTTCGCATTTACCAAGGATATTTTATCTGTTACATCCGCACTTACAGCTATGGAGTTAGCACCGGAAGAATTATTTATTTTTTCAATAACCTTATTTGCTTTTTCCTTACTACGAGCAAGTATAGCAACATTTACACCAACTTCCGCCAAACCTTTTGCCAATTCCGAACCGATGGCACCGCTTCCTCCTGTTATTACACAAACTTTATCTTTCATATTTTTAAATAAATAATTATTCATTTTTCACCTAAGCTTTCGTTAATTTAATAAAGAACTAGTATAACTTTTTAATTAAACGGTTCTAAATGATTTTCAAAATGTTTAATTAAAAAATCGTAATGAACTTGTTCATTTCTTTTTAAACATTCATAAATCTTATCTCTAAATATAAAATTACCGTTTTCATCTTTTTCAGTAAGAACTCTTCCGTATGTAACATGAAGGACTTGCCGAGCATCGTTCAAATTGAACAGTTCCACTAGTTCTCTATCTTTATAGTTTTCGGATGATAAAACATTTTTTAGATCCGCCGAGACATGGTAAGTTTGTTTTTCCTTTTCATATTCTTTTCTTGAAAAGTTCAATATTTTTCTAAACTCATCAGGCTCTGTATTTGCAATTACCTTAATTGCCTCGAGATAACTTGTACCGGCTGTTTTAACATGTACATTACCTCTTCTTAACGAGCCGATTGTTTGATAAACTCCAAATTTATCGCTGCCGGAATGTAAACTTATTTTATATGGTCCAAAATGTTCTGAAATTTGAATATGTTTTAGATATTATTTTTTAAATATTTCCAAATCACCTTTATAATCAATTCCTTTTTCAAATTCTCCAATGAATCTTGGTGCCAGACTAATAAATTTTACACCAAGCCGGTTAAGTTCTGAAGCCATAAATAAATGCTCAAACGGAGTAGTAACCAACTCTGTTTCATCAACGGATATTTCTATTTCGGTAGGATATTCACTATAATTTTCATTCATATAATCAAAAAGATATTTTATGTGAGCAATAGCATTTCCATACTTAATAACTGCTCGCAGTACATCCTCGCTTGAAGGAGTAATTACAAAACCCTCAGCGAAATTAAAACTTTGTGACTTATATTTATGAAGCATTTCATCAAAAGTATAATTAAGTCTTTCCCAATTTATTTTTGCCAGATAATCACTAAGTTTCTCTAAAGATAAACTATCAGCTTCATTTATTACAAAATCACTCGAATCAAAAGTAAACATTGTAAATCCTGCTTTGATCATGATATCAATATCATCTGTAGTTTTCAAATGATCGGCATCCGCTCCAAAACCATTTTTATAACCTTCTTGGAAAACCGCCCAAACTGCTGCTGACATTACATCTTCCGGTTTTCTGTTAGTTCTGGTTAATTCTCTAATTGATTGCTGAGCTAACACGGGATTGAAACTATACCTTTCTAAGGAACGAACATGAGCAGGATTAGCTAATCCCAATCTATCACCAAAACCAAATGAATTAGAAATACCGAGAAGTACCGGTTTAGTAAAAGAGAAAAGATTTTGAATCATTGCAGCATTTGAATTACTTAATGGGCATTTTTTAATAACAGTTTTATTTTCATAAATAATTTCACCTTCAAAATCTTTTAATAATTCAAAGTTTTGCTGAACTGCAATAAATAAATATTTTTCGATACCAATCCTACCAATGAAAGAACTTAGATTATCAATTTTATTAATAGATTTGGGGTAAATAAATATTTCTTTTTCATCAGACAACTTCAGTTTCACTAACTTATTATTTGCTAATAATTCTGCACTACTTTGAATTTTTATTAATTCTTCGATAATCATTTTTTACCTACATTAAAGTTTATAAGCTTTTTTAACTAAATTATAAGTTAAGTCTTTCATAATTTTCTGACCTTCTTCAAAAGTAATTATGTGTCTAACTACCAAACCGGCAACAAAGTTTGAATCAACTCTTCTAGCAACATCATGACGGGCAGGAATTGATAGGAACGCACGAGTATCATCATTAAAACCAACAGTATTGTAAAATCCGGCTGTTTCAGTAATACGTTCTCTGTATCTGGTCATTCCTTCTATACTATCATGGAACCACCATGCCGGTCCAATCTTTAATGCAGGATAATGTCCCGCTAGCGGAGCCAATTCTCTAGAATAAGTTGTCTCATCTAATGTAAAAACAATAATTGTTAAATGTGGTTTATTCCCAAATTTATTCAGCAATTCTTTAAGTCCGTTAGTAAAATCACTTCTTCCGGGAATATCACATCCTTTATCAGAACCGAACTTATCAGCAATAATATTGTTATGATTTCTATTTGCACCGGCATGAATCTGCATAACCAATCCATCCTCCAAACTCATTCGTGCAAATTCAATTAGCATATGAGCAACAAATGCATTTGTATCCTCGGCAGTAGCTTTTCCATCAATTGCTTTGTTAAATATACTTTCAACTTCTGATTTTTCAAGCTCATGTGTATATCCCGATTGTACACCATGATCAGTTGCGACAGCTCCCATTTCAATAAAGAACTTTCTTCTGGCTTTTAATGCTTCAATAAAGTCACTAAAATTATTGATTTGGGTTTTTACTGAACGTGCGAGTTTTTGAATCTCTTCTTTCCATTCCGGTTTATCAATATTGACAACCGCATCCGGTCTAAATGTAGGAATAACCCTTCCATTCCAATCTGATTCTTTTATCATTTTATGATATTCCAAATCATCACTTGCTGAATCTGTTGTAGAAAGAACCTCTATATTAAAACGATCAAATAAATTTCTCGGTAACATATCAGGTTCATTTAATTTCTTTTCAATCAGATTATAAATTTCTATTGCATTCTTACTATTTAGTCTTTCAGTAATCCCGAATACATCATTAAGTTCGTGAGTAAGCCAAATACCGGTGGGTGTTCCTAAAAACAAGTGAAAATTCTCTGCAAATATTTTCCAAATCTTTTTATGATCAGTTTCAACAGGTGTCCCATCAATGGTTGGGATTCCCAAATCTTCTAATCTTATACCTTGTGAATAAAGCATTCTAAAAATATAATGATCCGGAATAAGGAATAACTCAGTTGGATCAGGAAATGGTTGGTTTAATGCAAGTAATTTCGGATCAACATGACCATGAGGTGAAACAATAGGCAAATCTTTTACATTACTGTAAAGTTCTCTTGCAATATCAATAATTTCTGAAGAAGGTCCGAAAAATCTATCCGGATGAAATATTTCATTAAACTCATTAATCATTTCACTTTCCTCTTTTTGCATGTACCTTTGATTAACAGTTCCGACTCAATAACAATAGTTTGCGGTTTGTTAATATCTTCGTCTTCAATTTCACTAATTATTTTACTAACAGCTAATTTACCTATTTTCTCTGTATCTTGATTTACACAACTTATAGCTGGTGAGATAAATTTATTAAATTCACTGTCACCAAAACTTAGAAGATCAATATCTCGCGGTATTTTAAGTTTCAATTCCTTTGCAGCAGAAACAACTCCAAGAGCAACAGGATATGTAACTGCAAATATTATTTCAGGAATGTTACCGCTGTTATAAAATTTCATCAATGAATCATACCCGTCTATTTCTTTGAAGCCACCTTCAAGAATTAATTTTTTATCAATGGGAATTCCATATTTCCTAAGAGCTTTTTTATAACCTTGCAGTCTATGTTTTCCAATATGCGCTTTATGGTTACCCCCAATGAAAGCAATTTTTTTAAACCCATGTTCAATAGCATAAGATATAGCTCTATACGACCCTTCCACATCATTAAAAATTATTTTACTTAATGATGGATCAATAGTCCGATCTATTTCTACTATTGGTATATCATTATTTTTAAGAAGATTATAAACGTAAGGCGAAGTTGTGTCTTTAGCAACAGAAATAAGTACACCATCAACGTTCATGGATATCATGGTTTTTAAATGTTTATCTTGTAACTCGAGGTCTTCCATAGATGATGTAAGAACTATTTCATAATCTCTTTTTCTTGCTTCTTCATATATGGATTCAATCAATGTTGAAAAAAAGGAATGAGCAATTTTAGGAACTATCAATCCAATAGTATTGGTTTTTCTTGAGGAAAGCATGCTTGCTGTTTTATTAGGGATATATCCCATTCTTTTAGCAGTATTGTTTACTTTGCCAATCATTTCTTTCGAAATGTCGGGATGGTTTCTCAAAGCTTTTGAGACTGTCACTTTAGAAACCTTTAGTTTTTCTGCTATTTCTTTTAATGTAATCTTTTTTAAAGTCATTTGCTTAACCGTTAACTTTAACGATTACAACTTATATTTTTTTTTCTGTTTTGTCAAATTTGTAATTGTTTTTTATAAGTAGTTACAAAATGATTTTTAATGTCTCACTGCTCAGAAAATAGCTGAATGGATGATGCCAAATACCACACCCAGAGATGAGATATTATTTGAAGATGACTCAATTCTCTTTAATGAATTTAAGAAAAAACATCTCGAAGAAGATAGAGTGTTTTTCAGAAGTAATCAGAATACTCCAATCGTGTTATTATCTGATGATAAAATTACTGATGAAGGAGGAAATATTTTTGTAAGAATGCTGAATTATCAACCGTAAGAAATTATCTAGTAAAAAATAGCATTAGATCATGAAGATCAACGCACAACAGACAATTATTATGTTCTTGGGATAATAAAAAAGTTACAAGAAGATATTGAAAACAATATAGAGTTTGATTAATATTTTGTTATACCTATGGAAAAACCTATGGAAAGATTTAATAAAAAGTACTTATATATTTTTCGTAAAGGACTTAACTTATTTCATTATATAATGTTACACCAAGTACACCCGGAAGGATTCGAACCCTCAACCTTCTGATCCGTAGTCAGACGCTCTATCCAATTGAGCTACGGGTGCAAATTAGAATTATAAAAATAATTATTTAATGTTTTTTTTCCTAACTCTACTTATATAAGAAATATTACTAAAATTATTTGATGCGGTTCTGATTCCGTAATAGTTTAGGGATAATCAAAATTAATTATAAAATTTGCAACTTTTTCAGCCCCATTTTCACTTATTATTTTATTCTTTATTTCTTTTGTGTTACCAAAAATATTTGTATTAGCCTCGATATATTCTATAGATGTTAAAACATCACCGGTATTAAGTTTTCTCATTTTCAGAGGTGGTGCACTTAGTCCTAATTTATATAATACCTCACCCCAATAGTGTTGAGTGCCCAAAATGGAAATGGGAATACTGGGGATTCCTGCTTTTAACGCTGCATGCGTAACCCCAACCCCACCATGCATAATAATTATTTTAGTTTTCGGCAATAACCACTCATGTGATATATCTCCCCTAATAATATAACTGTTGCTCGGAAGCTTTTTTTCATCTAAAGAAGTTTTTCCTATGTCAATTAATAACCGTGCATTACTTTTACTCAAGTCGGTAAGAATATGCTCAAGTTTTTTGCTTAATCTTTTATTTGCAAAACTACCAAAATCAATAAATATAGGAGGCTCTCCATTTTTTAAAAACTCTTTCAGTTCCTTTGAAGGAGTAATTTCTGCTGTACTTTCTAAAAACCAATATCCGTTAACTTCTACGTTGTCATACCAATCATTTGGTTTGGGAACCAAGTTAGGACTAAAACAGCATAAATAAGGGACTTTATCTTCAATCATTTTAGTATAAGGATTTTTTAATGATAAAGCCGGTAAGTTCAAAACTTCTTTCCTTAACCGGTTAATTCGTTTTCGCATGGAAAGCCAAAACAAATTATTTGCTACTGTATAAGTAAATTTATTTATAATACTACCATAGTTTTTTGAAATCCATTGGTGCGGACTTGGAAACATTTTTGTTGTAATACTTGGCTCAAATACAACCGGGAAGTAAGTTATTTTTAATTTTTCAGCTAAATGTGCTCCCAAAATAAAAGGAGGAGTATAAATAATTGCATCGGTATTATTACATAGCTCAAAACTTTTAATTAACCACTTTCTTAAATATTCTTCTAATTTTTCTAATGAATTATTTTTTTTTGACTCATTTTCTTTTTTATCTTTATTTGCAAGTTCAACAGCAGGATTACCCGGCATTTCATAGTATTTAATATTATTAGAAGTAACTAATTTTTCATATTCTTTATGTGTAGCAATAAATACTTCTACACCCTTTTTTTGTAATTCAACGGCTAATGCTACACAAGGTTGAATATCACCTCTGGTTCCAACTGCTAAAATTGATACTTTCAAAGTATTGCCTAAATAGATTATTTAATTTTTCTAATCAGATTATGTTTTAATAAGAGTTTTACCGCTTTTATAAATATATCAAATTTCAATCCAGATCTTTTTGATATATCCAATAAATCATGTTCTCCATCAGAATAATTCAGTATCCATAGCATGGCTAATTCAATTTCTTTAATATCACCGGCTACGGAATTATAAATGCCTCTTTTCCCTAATTGTGGTTCACATTTTGGGAAGAGATTAATATAACTAAAATTATTCTCAATAATATTTATTGTATCAATAATAATTTGATATGATTGATTAAGATATTCTGGTTTAACAAAATCCAAATTATCTGCTGAAGTATGATATTCCGGAAATTCTTTATTAGGTGTTCGCATTAATGTACCAACCGGTAAATTTATTCCCGGTGAACAAAACTGTCTTTCATCATAACCATACGGTGTAAATTCACGGATATTATAATCCAATTGAGAATCAATTAGTACTTTTTCAATAATTTTATTAATAGCTGCACTATCATTTCTTGATTTTTTGTAATTAAATTTTCCCGCATCGCCTAACAAGGCAAGAACAATACCAAATTTGATATTTTCCAAACAATTTTCATTTTGGGCTAACCAGGTAATCGCTCCAATTGTTGCCGGAATAAAAATAATACGATATGAAAAATGATTCTTTTTTCCTAATAGGTATTTTCCAATATGTGTCGCAACAGAAATACCAGATAAATTATCATTACACATTGAAGGATGGCAAATATGTGTAGATATTAACACTTCATCCGTGGTTTCTCCTTCTAAATAAAATTCTCCATAGGTTAAATTTCCATCAAAAAGTTCCGAATCAATTTTTATCTCATAAATTTCATCTTCCAAATTCTGCAATTGATTATGTGTTAAACAAAACCCCCAATCTTCTTTATAATAACTTGTTCTGTAAGGAATCCAATCAGGTTGATCCGGAATTGAATATAAATGCTTTTTAAGTTCTTTTAAAGTAACTTTTTTATTTACCGGAATACTATAGTTTACAACATGCAAATTTGATTTTTGAAAGTCTATTATTCTTTCACCTTTTGAGTTTTTAACAAATGCATCTCTTATTTTCCATTCTTTAGGGATGGTCCAATCAAATACTTCTGTACCCGAAGTTATTTCTTTAATTGTAATAGGTATAATTTCGTGTATTAGCTTTAAAGTTTCTCTTACCCCATCACCTGTAATACTTCTGCAAATAGGATATAACTTTTCGATAAAATTATATATTTGAGTACTATTTGGAGAGTTCATAAACTTTTTTAGTTAATCCATTTTAAATTGGAACTTAACTTATTTTCTTTTCTTAAATTATTTAATTTTTGTAATCTGATAAGTTCAGATTGTCTAAAATTCTGGTCATGGAAATGCATTTTTTCAAGACTTTTCTTTATTTCATTAATTGTTGCTTCTAATTAAATTTGTGGAATATTCTTTTCCGCAATAGAATTAAATAAATCAAAATTAACTTTGTATGAGCGATTATCAGGTTGAGCTTTTGAGTTTATTTTAACGTCAATATTCGGGAAAAAATCTTTAACTGCAAAAGCTAAATCTTTTATTTGAAAATTATTTTCATTTTTGCCCACATTAACTGCTAAATACTTACCATTCTCTTCAGGTTCTCTTTGAATTGCCCAATCAATTGCTCGCGACATATCTTTTACATTAATTAATGGTCTCCAAGGTGTCCCATCACTAAGAATTTGAATTTCTTTATTAGTAACAGCACTGGCAATAAAATCATTAAGAACTAAATCCAACCGAAG
The DNA here is from genome assembly GCA_024275455.1 of Bacteroidota bacterium. Classification (GTDB taxonomy): domain Bacteria; phylum Bacteroidota; class Ignavibacteria; order Ignavibacteriales; family Melioribacteraceae. The sequence goes on from JAJRZB010000375.1 coordinate 9,868, forward strand.
TCTATCACTCATTCCGCACGCAGTTGAAAACCTCAAACTTGTTACCTTAAATTTAGTACTTGCTAAACTTTCTAATTCAATTTCAGTATTAATTTTAGATTTTGCATAGGTTGTAAGAGGATTTAATTGGCATATTTCTGTTCTACTTTGATTTGTACCATTACCATAAACACTACAACTTGAAGCGAAAACAAAAGACTTCACACCTTTTAATAAGGCTTGTTTTGCTAATTTTATGCTTGATTTATAATTAACCTCTTAAGTTACTTTGGTATATTTATTACCAATCGGATCATTTGAAATTGCGGCTAAATGTACAATTGCATCAATATTTGTTAAAATTGATGGATCAAACTCTCTGATATCCCCTAAATATTGATAATCGATAAGAGATTCAGGATAAATATTTGTATTTATCAAACAATCTTTAAAATAACCTGTATCAAATCCTATTAATTTCGAATCAGGATATTTTTCTCGCAAATATTTCACCAAGGTTGAGCCGACATAACCAATATTTCCTGTAATCAAAATATTCACAGTACATCTCGTAATTGATTTTCCCAAATATTCCACTTTGCCATTTTATTTTCCCAAAGATTTTCCATTTCAAGTTTATCTTTATATGTCTCAATCGATTTCCAGAATCCCTTATGTTTAAAGGCGGCAAGTTTATTTTTTCTGGCAAGCGTTTCTAACGGATCTAATTCTAACGAAGTTGTTTCATTCTGCAAATATTCAAAAATTTCCTTTTCAAAAACATAAAATCCGGCATTAATCCATTTCCCTTTATCAATTGATTTTTCCTTAAAACTTTTAATCATATTTGTATTATTACTATTAAAATTTAATACTCCGTAAGCGGACCTTGGTTGTACTGTAGTTAATGTTCCAATTACTTTTTGTTTTTTATGAAGTTTAATTACTTTATTTAAATCAACATCACTTAGTGTATCTCCATAAGAAAGAAGAAATGTTTCCTTATCAACTCATTCTTTAATACTTTTTAATCTTCCTCCAGTCATTGTATCAATTCCGGTATCCACTAATGTAATCTTCCAATCATCCAAGTGATTATAAAAGTACCAAGAATCTATTATTTTATTTGATTTATCAGTGCTTTCCAAAAAAGTAAAGGAGTTTTTAAAATAAGAAATAACGTGTTCCTTCAAATAACCTAAACAAATTATAAATTCATTATCCCCATACCAAGAGTAAAGCTTCATAATGTGCCATAGAATAGGCATTCCACCTATTTCCACCATTGGTTTTGGGTGATGAATTGTTTCTTCATGCATCCTATTGCCGAAACCACCTGCTAATATTACAACTTTCATATCTTTCTCAAAATATTATTTAATTAATTGTTACTTCAGGAATGGGAATAATAAATTTTCCTTGCCAGTCTTTAACATAATTCAGACTATTAATAATTTCTTCTTTTAAATTCCATGGCAAAACTAATATGTAATCGGGCTTATCATCTTTTATCTTTTCAGTATTATAAACAGGAATTCTGGAACCGGGTAAAAACGTATTCTGTTTCAATGGATTTCTATCAACTGTAAAATCGATTAAATCAGTTGAAATACCACAATAATTCAATAAAGTATTTCCCTTTCCCGGAGCACCATATCCGGCTATTTTCTTACCCTCTTTTCTTAGCTTTATTAAAAAAGTAATTAGATTTTCTTTTATAGTTTTAATTTTGTTGTTAAAATTGTAGTAGAACTCAGATTTATTTAATCCTAATTCAATTTCTTTTTGTAAAAAAGTGTTTAACTTTTTTGTGGTTTGGTAGATTCTACTTTTTTTATGAGTTACATACACACGTAAAGAACCACCATGAGTTTTTAGCTCATCAATATCAAATATTTTCAGTTCGTGGTAATCTAAAATATTAGTTAATGAAAGAAGAGAATAATAAAAGTAATGTTCATGATAAATCGTATCAAACTGGTTATTCTCAATCAAATTTTTTAGATATGGAAATTCAAGAGTAAATACTCCATTTTCCGAGAGTAAGTTTTTAACTCCTTTTGTAAAATCAGTTATATTTGGAACATGAGCAAATACATTATTTGCTATAATTAAATCCGCTTTTCTAAAATCTTTGACTATGCTTTTCGATAAATTATTTGTAAAAAAATTATTTACTGTATTTATTCCTGATTTTCGCGCTATTTTTGCAACGTTTTTTGCCGGTTCTATTCCTAGTGATGGTATTTTTTCTTTTACAAAATTTTTAAGTAAATAACCGTCATTACTTGCAATTTCAACAACAAATGAATTTTCGTTCAGATTATAATTTTTAATAATTTTTTTAGAATATTCAGATGCATGTTTAAGCCAGGATTCTGAGTAAGACGATAAATAAGTATAATCGTTAAAAATTTCTTCCGGGGCAATTGAATGAGCAAGTTGAACCAAATAACACGAAGAACAAAAATATACCTCAAGGGGATATTTTTCTTCAGAAATAGTCACATTTTTAAAAGGAATATTATTATTACATAGAGGTTGACATCCTAAATCTAAAAATGGTGAGCCTAACTCTGAATTACAAAATTTGCATTTTTTACTATCCGTCAAAACTTTTATCCTTTCAATAAAATATGATAACGTATATTATTGAACGAACAACTTAATACTATGATTTAAAGCACAAGAACAAAGTTTAATTCGTGAGGCTATCTTATTAGTTAAAATGTAAGCAATTATCTAATTTAGAAAGAATTGGAGACAAAAAAAGAATTAAATATCTAAAATAGAAATTATTTCTTTGATTTTATAAAAAAAATAATTTAACTTATTGTATTACTTATTTTTAGATAACATTCCCTAATACATTAGTTTACATATTCTTATATACATTATTACATGATAAATCAGTTACAATCATTACTTACAACTAAATCAAAGGAGTCCCCATGATTAAAAAACTATTTTTTCTTTCATTAATTTTTGTTTTTTCGAGCAGTCTTATTTTTGCCGGAGACGGTTTAAAAGTAACAAAAGTTACTTCTCATAAAGTTCCAAGTTTTGCGGGATATGCAAAAAATAGAATAGTTATTAAGTTCGATGACAGCATAATAAAAAATATAGATAAAAGTAAAATGCTTTTAGGTAGACTTGGCATTAATGAGATTGATGAAGTTTCTGCAAAATTTAATGTAAAGGTTATTTTAAAACAATTCCCCGGTGCAAAAAAAAGATTTTACAACGGACGAACCATTGACTTATCTCAATGGCACAAATTCTATTTTAAAAATGATATTGATGTTATAAAAGCTGTAAATGCATTTCGAAGCTTAAAAGGAGTTATAGATGTTCAGCCTGTCGGAATTCATGCTGTATATGCGAACAGCAATGACCCTAAATTATCTGAACAATGGCATTTATCCCAAGCAAACGATGCGGATATTGATGCTCCTGAAGCTTGGGATATAGAAACCGGTGATCCAAACATAATTGTTGCAATTCTTGATACCGGAGTTAGATATTTTCATAAAGATTTAGGTGGTGCAAATGCATCATTTGATACCCCTGAAAATTCTCAAGGAAATATGTGGATCAATAATAGCGATAATAACAATAACGGAATTGACGATGATAATAATGGCTATATAGATGATTGGATCGGATGGGATTTTGTAGCGAATGAATCTGTGTATAGTGGAGAAGATGGTGATACCCCTGATAATGATCCTAGAGATTTTAACGGCCATGGTACTCATGTTGCCGGAATAGTTGGAGCTATAAATAATAATAACTATGCTGTTGCCTCTCCGGCAGGTGGATGGAACAATGGTTCACAATCTGCTGTAGGTAATGGTGTAAAAATAATGCCTTTAAGAATTGGATGGTCAGCAAGATTTATTATTTGGGAAGTAGGATATGTAGGAATGGATTATGCAGCTGAAGCATTCTATTATGCAGCTGATAATGGAGCAAATATTGCTTCATGTAGTTGGGGCTCATCAAATAGTGGCGGATTAGGAGATGCACTTGATTATTTTATTGCCGGTGGAGGACTTGTATTTAAAGCTGCCGGTAACGACGATAATGAAGTTTCAGATTATATGCTTAATAGAGCTGATGTTGTTGGTGTAGCATCAACAGATGAGAATGATGTCAAATCAGATTTTTCTACATATGGAACTTTTGTTGATATTTCTGCTCCGGGTAGTAATATTTTGAGTACATATCATGATCATAACGATGCAGAAAATGATTATGTTGCTTCTCTTAGCGGAACTTCAATGGCTACTCCACTAACTGCAGGTGTTGCTGCATTAGTATGGTCGAAAAATCTTTCATGGTCAGCGGATCAAGTAAAACAAAGATTATTTGACACTGCTGATGATATTTACGTAATTAGCGGAAATTCGAGCTATCAAGGTAAATTAGGTGCCGGACGTGTTAATGCATATAATGCTGTTAATGATGGAAATGTTTGTAACCAACCTACTGCCCAATTTGTTGGTGATCCAACTTCCGGAGACACACCGTTAACAGTTAGTTTTACAGATCAATCAACTAATAATCCTACTAGCTGGAGTTGGGATTTTGGTGATGGATCAACTTCAACACAGCAAAACCCGTCACATACTTATAATACTGCCGGAACTTATAATGTATCTTTAACCGCAACAAATGATTGTGGTTCGGGTATCGAAACAAAGACAAATTATATTACAGTATCAGATCCCACTTGTGATCTTCCGGTAGCTGAATTTAGCGGAACACCAACATCTGGTAACTCTCCGTTAACAGTTAGTTTTACAGATCAATCAACCAATAATCCTACTAGCTGGAGTTGGGACTTTGGAGATGGTTCATCTTCAACACAACAAAACCCTTCTCATACATATAATTCTGCCGGTAGTTATACTGTTTCATTAACAGCTACAAACAGTTGCGGAGCCAATACTAAAACTAAAATCGATTACATAACTGTAACAACTCCTTCTCAAAACCAAACTGTACTTGTACAAAGTGTAGATGTAACTATAGGAGGATACAGAGTAATTACACAAGGAATAGCTACTGTTAAAATTGTTGATGAAAATGGTACTCCTGTTTCCGGAGCAACTGTTTCCGGTAATTGGTCTGGCGATGCAAATGACTCAGATGAATTTACAACCGATTCCAATGGTGAAGGAACTGCTTCATCTGATTTTGTCTTTAGAGGAGATAATTTCACTTTTTGTGTAACAAACGTCACTAAATCCGGGTATGTTTATGATGAAACTGCAAACACTGTAACTTGCGGAAATTCTGATGGAACTTCTTATGGAACGGATAAAAACAGTAATGAATTGACTGTTAATAGCTTAGCCAAAGCAAAGGAAATATTAGGTGATAAATTACATTCAAATTATCCCGATCCTTTTAACCCATCGACAAATATTATGTATTATATCCAAAAAGATTCTCATGTTAAAGTAGAGATCTATAATATTCTGGGTAAAAAAGTTAAAACTCTATTTGATGGAGAAGAATCTTCCGGAATTAAATCAGTAACATGGAATGCTGTAGATGACTTTGGTTCAAAAGTAGTTTCTGGTTATTATATTTATAGAATTACTTCAAACCACGGTGATCTATATACCGGAAAATTATTATTACTTAAATAACAATATAGATTAGAAAAAGGGTGTAGAATATTACTACACCCTTTTTTTTCTCTACTAAACTAATATATTTCCAATGTAAAATTAATTGCGTCCGTAGCTCAACTGGATAGAGCACCAGATTTCGGCTCTGGGGGTTGAGGGTTCGAATCCTTCCGGGCGTACAATCTTAAACTAACATTTACTTGCTTGCTTTTTTCAGAGAATGTTTACAGATTTATGTATGCTGCTTTACAAGAAGCAGAACTCGCCTTAGAAAAAGATGAAATCCCAATAGGTGCAATTGTTGTACACAATAATAAAATTATTGGACGCGGGCATAATCAAGTAATCCAATTAAAAGACCCAACTGCTCATGCTGAAATGTTAGCTATTACAGCTGCTAGTAATTATCTAAGCACACAATTTCTTTCTGACTGTGACCTTTTTGTTACGGTTGAACCTTGTATTATGTGTGCCGGAGCTGTTTTATTAGCAAGGATTAAAAATCTTTACTTCTCTACTTTTGAACCAAAGTCAGGTGCTGCTGGATCAATTTATAATTTGGTAGAAAATAATAAATACAACCATAAAATAAATGTCTACTCAGGTATCTATCAGGATGAAAGTAAAAAGTTGCTCCAATCATTTTTTCTAAAAAAAAGGAAAAACTAACTTTAATTTAATCGTTTATTTTTATTTATTTTGATATACTTTTCTCATCATTATTGGGAGTCTAATTTGAAAAAGAAAATGCTGGTTTTTTTTGGAGCGCCCGGAGTTGGCAAAGGGACTCAAGCTAAAATTATTTCCACAAAATTACAGCTTCCTCATATATCCACCGGTGATATTTTAAGGGAAGCAATAAGTAAGAAAACAGATTTGGGACTTTTAGCAAAAGGAATTATGGATAAGGGTGAATTGATTTCGGACGAAATTATGGCCGGTTTAGTTGAATCAGTACTTAAAAATGATAAATGTAAAAAAGGATTTATTCTAGACGGTTTTCCCAGAACTCTTAATCAGGCAAAAATTTTGCAACCAATAATTGAAAGTATTTCTCATGAAAAATTAGTTCTTATTAGTTTAGATGCTGATGACGATATTATTGTTAATCGATTAGCTCAAAGAAGAATGTGCAGTACTTGCGGCAGTATTGTTAATCTAAATTTTTTAACCGATCAAACCAGATGCCCGACATGCGGAAGTAAAAACAGTTTTATAAAAAGAAAAGATGATGAAGTTGATGTTATAAAAAACCGATTAAATATCTTTCATAAAACTACAGAACCGGTACTTAACTATTATAAAAACCATGCAATAATTTATAATATAGATGCTACTTTAACAGTTGAAGAAATTACTGAAAAAATTCTTGAAGCAATAACTTAGGATTCGGTTTTATTTTTCACTTTTACTTTAATTGCTTTACCGTCATCAATTTTAAATATTTTTGCATCGGTTTTTTTTACTAAATCGTAATTATGGGTTGCAAATAATATTGCTGTTCCCCTAATATTTATTTCTTGAAGAATATTTAAAATCTCATCTGAAGTTTTTGGATCTAAATTCCCGGTAGGTTCATCGGCAAGAATAAGTTTTGGCTCATTAATTATTGCTCTTGCTATTGCTACTCTTTGTTTTTCACCTCCAGATAACTGAGACGGAAGATTTTTAAATTTATGCTCCAAACCTACTGCTTTTAAGGCATTCATAATTTTATCTTTAATCAGTTTTCTTGGAGTTCCGGTTACATGCAATACAAAAGCTAAATTATTATACACATTTCTATCTTCAAGTAATTTAAAATCTTGAAAAACTACTCCGAGATTTTTTCTTAGTACCGGTAACTTACGTGGTTTTATTGTATCGGAACTAAACTCACCTACTTGTACATAACCTGATTGCGGCAGAATATCCATATAAACTAATTGAAGAAGTGTAGATTTACCAACCCCGCTTTTCCAAATTAAAAAGGCGAAATCACTTTGGTCAATGTGTAAATTGAGATTATTAAAAACAGGTTGATTATAGTATTTAAATTCTACATTTGTAAAGGTCAGCATTAATTTTTCCTTTTCACAATAAATTGTACCCTATCCGATTTTTCAGTTGCATCATTAAAAGTAAATGCATCAAAACATTCTGCAACATAAAGTTCTTTTGAATGAATTACATCAAAATAATAATAAAAATCATAAATTTTTTGATTATGAATTTCAGTAAATGTTTTTCCATTTTTTAACGTGATTGTTAATGTATTAGTATGAATATTTGTTTCATCATTAAATACACTTTTTTGAACGTATTTTATTCCTTTAAACTTTCCTTCTCTATTTAATTTTTTTAAATGCTTAACACTATTCTTTTTTAGACTTACATCAAAAGTTAGAAATCCGTTTTCAGAAAGATTCCCGGAAATATTTTCAAAAAATTCAGATAGTTTGCTTTCTGTATTTAAATAATTCAGAGAATCAAATGTAGAATAAATAAAATCAAATTTATAACTAAATGGTAAATTAGTCATATTACAGCATACTTTATCTATTCTTTGCTCACAAAGCAATAACATCTCTTTCGAAATATCTGAAACAATAAGTTTTTTAAATTTACTTTTTAAATATTTTGTCACAAAACAATTGCCGGCGGCTAATTCTAAAGCATAATCTGATTTATCTCCCAAAGTATCATGAATTTCTGACAGGTATTTTGCCCAAAACTTATAATCAACCGATTGCATCAGATGTGAATATAAAAGTGAAAAATATGTATAAGGTTTAACTGAAGACACTATTTTATTTTGATACGATTGTTAACAATCTTTACAGCAAAATTAAATGCTTGAATCATACTACCAGTATTAGCTTTTCCTTTACCAGCAATATCAAATGCAGTTCCGTGATCCGGGGAGGTTCTAACAATTGGCAGACCGGCAGTAAAATTAACTCCCTTATTAAAATTCAATAATTTAAATGGAATTAAAATCTGGTCGTGATACATTCCAATTGTGCAGTCATAATTCTCGTATAATTTATTTCCAAAATATGCATCAGAAACAAATGGCCCGTGTACGTTTCCAGTAATATTTTTTAAAGTCGGATAAATTATTTGCTCTTCTTCGATTCCAATTTTACCTTTTTCACCGGCATGCGGATTTAATCCTAATACGGCAATTTTAGGATTCTTAATTTTAAAATCTTTTTGCAGACTTTTATTAACTACTTCTAAAATTCTAAGTAATTTATTTTTCGTAATTTGTTTTGCCACCGATTTTATTGGGATATGAATTGTTAACAATCCGGCTATCATTTTATTTGAAATAAACATCATAGAGTATTTTTTTACATTAAAATACTCAGCCAATAATTCCGTATGTCCCGGGAAATTGACTTTAGCTTTTTGAAAAGCAAGCTTGGAAATTGGTGAAGTTATAATTGCATCAACCGTTTTCTCTTTAGAAAGTTCGCACGCTTTAAGTATTGACTTATAACTTGTTTTACCTGATGAAACGGTCGGTTTACCATAATTTTGTGATGCTTTTCCAATCTCTAAAACTAAAACCTTCCCCGGACTAATCTTTTGAGGTAAAGATTTTACAACTGAATATGAGAATTTTGGTTGAACAATTTTAACAGTGTTTTTAAAAATATTTTTCGGGCAAATGAAGATTATTTTTTTTGAAGAAAGATTTATAGAATTTAAAGTTTTTAAAACTATTTCAGGACCAATGCCGTTTACGTCTCCACATGTAATAGCGTAACTATTCATTTCACTCAACTAAATCAAATTTTCCGGTACCATTTACATCTTTAAAAACAAAAGACCTGGATATTTTATCATAATTCCACACTTCAATTACATCATTTTTTTCAGAATAATTTCTATCTATGGATGAAGGTTTTCCGTAAATAATATAAATCCTGCCACGGTCAGTTTCAGCACCGTCAAAATTAGCTAATGTTGAAAAATTATCTATTGCATAATCAGCTCTCCGATAATACTCATTCATTGCAAAATTATATTTCATACCGTCAGCCGGATAATGTTCAATCCAGTAATTAAGTAAATTCTTAAAGTAATATTCTTCTTTACTCTTCAACAAATCTGTAACAACAGCTTTATCTTCTATATAAGACAATAACTTAATAGCATATTCCGGATTACTTAATACTTTAGGTTTATCTATCCAAACAATTTTTAACGGATATTTCTTAGATGTGTCGGCAAACTCAATTTTTAGTTCTGCAGCACCTTCAAGTAACAAATTACTAAAATTTGTAATTCTAAAAATATTTACTTTTGATGAGGAAGTATCAATACTTAGTTCAATAATGTTTCCTCTTTTGCTTAAATCTATACTGCCTCTTGTAAAATCTGCAATAGAATCTGTAAATAAAACTTCATCCAATTGAGAAATTGAAACATTAATTTCCGTTACATTTGTATCTAAGTAGCCGACAATCATATTAAACCTTTTAGGAGAGAAAGGAATTTTATTGCCGTAATTCGCCAATTTAAAAGAAGTAGTTGAGTTACTCGAATACTCAATAATAAAAGGATTCAGTATTTTGTTTACACTCAATGTGTCAATTACTAACTTAGATTCAACCGGAAGGAAAGGTTTATTAATTGATGTAAGATTAAGACTTGTTTTAACTTGATAATCTCCCGGTTCAATTTCAATCTAAATCAGACCTTCATAAAACTTATTTCCGGAATTTGTTTCCTCATAATCAGAGGTATAAACATCAAGAGATTGGAATTCTCTTTCGATAAATTTTTTATCCTTAAAAATCTCAAAAGAAATTGAGGCTCCTGCTTTATACTTTCCATTTTCTTTTATAAATACAAGCCTGTTATAAGGGATTTTATAACTGATATATTCAATTTGAGAAGTATCCTTTAATACCGAATGATGTTCAATGAAAAAAGGACTAATACTTTTTTGAGCAAACAAGGAATTTATAACTATAAATATTACACCGAGAGTTTTAATAATCAATTTCAGTCTTTCTAGCTTATTGATAAAATCATTATACTATCAAAATAATACTTTGTTTCTAAAGCTATTTAACTATTCATACTTAATAAAAATTCTTTGTTGTTTCTTGTACCGCGCATTTTATCCAACAAAAATTCCATCGCTTCAATAGGATCATAATTGCTAAGAAGTTTTCTTAATATCCATACTTTATTTAATTCCTCTTCAGTCATTAATAATTCTTCTTTTCTGGTTCCTGACCTATTAACATTAAATGAAGGGAAAATTCTTCTATCGGATAAATCTCTATCCAATACAATTTCTAAGTTACCTGTACCTTTAAATTCTTCGAAAATTACATCATCCATTCTACTGCCGGTATCAATTAAAGCTGTTGCCAAAATTGTTAAACTACCACCGTCTTCAATATTTCTAGCAGCACCAAAAAATCTTTTCGGTTTATGAAGTGCATTTGAATCAACACCACCGGAAAGAATTCTACCGCTATGGGGTTGAGTAGTATTATGTGCTCTCGCAAGACGTGTGATACTATCAAGAAGAATTACAACATCATCACCGGCTTCAACCATGCGTTTAGCTTTTTCAATTACCATATTGGCTACCTGAACATGTCTTTCGGGCGGTTCGTCAAAGGTAGAGCTAATTACCTCAGCTTGCACAGAACGTTGCATATCCGTTACTTCTTCCGGTCTTTCATCAATTAAAAGCATAATTAGTTTTACTTCAGGATGATTTCTTGAAATAGAGTTTGCAATTTTCTGAAGAAGAACTGTTTTACCTGTTTTAGGTGGAGATACAATTAATCCTCTTTGACCCTTACCGGTTGGGGCTAATAAATCCATAATCCTCATTGAGTATTCACCCGGAGCTGATTCGAGTTTCAACCTTTTAGTAGGATGTAAAGGAGTTAAATTATCAAATAAAGTTCTGCTTCTAATTTCTTCGGGATCCTTGCCGTTTACAGCTTCAACACGAAGTAAGGCAAAGAACCTTTCCCCTTCTTTTGGAGGACGAACCTGACCGCTGACATGATCGCCTGTACGCAGACTAAATCTTTTAATCTGTGATGGAGATACGTAAATATCATCCGGTGAAGGTAAATAGTTATAAGCTGATGATCTCAAAAACCCGTAACCATCATTTAGAACTTCCAGAACACCTTGTGAAAAGGTAAGTCCGTCTTTTTTAGTTTGGGCTTCTAATATTTTGAAAATTAATTCTTGTTTACGTAAATCGTTAACTCCGTTTAAGTCGTACTCTTTAGCGATTTTTAGTAAATCAACAATTTTTTTCGATTTCAGGGTGGAAATATCCATTGGCATAAATGAACCTACTTTTTATATTTAATTAAAATTATTTGACAAGATTAAATGAGGATTTTTCTATGAAAACTTTTGATTTTATTTTTACATCATGAATTAAATGAATGGACCTAGAGGTACACTGAAAAACTAATTTTATTACTCGTAAAAGTCAAGTTAAATTTACTAATACCTTTATTTACTTTTTCTTAGTTTCTTTTTGATTTCCCCTAAAAGATATATGCTTCCAAGAACAACAAGACAATTATCCTTTCCATTCGTAACAAATTTTTCTATATAATTTTCCGGATTTCTCAATTTTTCGCAATCCATCTCGCTACTCTTTGCTGCATTAAACAAATCATCAATTGATGCAGCACGTTCATAATTTGTGGAAGTAATAAGCACTTTATTGAAAAAAGGTTTTAATGATAAAAACATTTCTTCTGTATTTTTATCATTCATTGCTCCGAAAATTAAAACTGTATTCTTATATAACTTCTTTTCTTTTTTAAATTGTTTTATAAAATATTTTAAACCTTCCGGGTTATGGGCAGAATCAAAAATTACTTTTGGAGACTTGTTAAAAATCTCATATCTTCCTTGAATACCTGTATTATTAACAACATTATCGAGTCCGGTTTGAAATAATTTATTGTTTTTTAATTGTAAAATTTCCGATAGAACTTTTACTGCCAGTGCAGAATTAAATAGTTGATGCTCACCAATTAACCCTGTTGTCTTAAAAATAAAATTTTTCTTTTTTAATTTTACTTCTATATACTTTGTATGTAGTTTAAAAAATTCATCAAAAACATAAACCTTAGATTTTTTTTCTTTAGAAATTTTAACAATTTCATCTTTTGCTGTCTTAGGCAATTTACCAATAAAAATCGGGATTTTATCTTTTATAATTCCTGCTTTTTCTTTTGCTATTTTTTCTAACGAGTCTCCGAGTATTCTACTATGTTCAAGACTAATTGATGTTATAATTGAGGCTAAGGGAGTTATTGTATTAGTTGCATCTAACCTGCCACCCAAACCGGTTTCTATAATTGTATAATCAACTTTTTCCTTTGCAAAAAAATCAAACGCTAACGCAGTCGTTATTTCGAAAAAAGTAGGTTTATTTTTATCTATATAATTTTTATTCTTTTCTAAAAAATCAATGATTACACTATCAGGGATTTCTTTCCCGTTTATTCTTATGCGCTCATTAAATTTCACAAAGTGCGGAGAAGTATATAATCCGGTTTTATAACCGTATTCTTTTAAAATACTTGCCATAAATGAAGCTGTACTTCCCTTCCCGTTAGACCCGGCAATATGAAATGTTTTAATTTTTTTTTGAGGATTACCAATGTGATTTAATAAATGAGTTATATTATCTAAGCCGAGTTTAACATGAAATTGCTTGAGTGAATATATTTTTTCTAAAGCTTGGTCAATATCCATTATATTTTTCTTGTTCGGATAATATCAGATATTTTACTAATAGTATTTTCTTGGCAATATTTTTTTATACCATCAAGAATTTCCATGCTTGCTTTGGGATTTATAAAATTTGCAGTACCAATTTGAAATGCTGACGCACCAACAATCATAAATTCAACTGCATCTTTCCAATTCATTATTCCGCCGATACCGATTATGGGGATATCTACTTCTTTGCTTATTTCCAATACTTTAGCTAATGCAACCGGTTTTATTGCGGGTCCTGACAAACCGCCGGTAATATTCTTAATTTTCGGTTTTTTAGAATATATATCGAATGATGTTCCAACTAATGTATTTATCGCAGAAACTGCATCAGCTCCTTCTTGTTTTGCAATTTTTGCATAATCTACAATATTGGAATTATTTGGAGAAAGTTTAATAATTATCGGCTTACTTGTTTTCCCTCTTACTTTTTCTGTTATTTTTGCCACTGCTTTTACATCGTTACCAAAAATCAATCCGCCTTCTTTTACATTTGGACATGAAACATTAATTTCAAAAGCTTTAATCGTTTCTTCTTTATCCAAAATATCAACACATTCAACATATTCTTCAATAGAACTTGCTGCAATATTGCATATTAGAGTTGAACCTAAATTCTTAAGGAAGGGAATTTTTTCTTTAATAAAAAGTTCTAATCCGACATTTGCCAATCCAATTGCATTTAACATTCCCGATGACGTTTCTACAATTCTTTGAGGAGGATTTCCTTTTCTCGGTTTGAGAGAAATTGATTTTGTAACAATTCCGCCAATTTTACTTAAATCAACAAATTCAGAAATTTCATTTCCGTAACCTACTGTTCCGGAAGCAAGAAGTATAGGATTTTTTAATTTTAATGAGCCAATATTTACTGATAAATCTACACTCATATCATTATATCTCTAATATTAAAAACCGGTCCGTCTTTGCATATTAATTTATAATTATTATCTTTATTTTCTATCGGGCAACCTTGGCAAATTCCAAAACCGCAAGCCATTGCTGATTCCATCGAAACTTCACACTCTATATTTTTATTATTAGTATACTCTTGCAAAGCTTTTAACATAGGGTTTGGTCCGCATGCAAATATTTTAACATCTTTTTCAGCAATTTGCTTTAGATGAATGTCTAATAATTCTATTGTGTTCCCTTTTATTCCTACTGTTCCATCATCCGAGGAATACAATATATTTTTCAAGCCATATGAGTGAACTTCTTTTTCTGTTCTTACTCCAAATAAAACGGAATATTTTACGGAGTTTGGTAATTGCTTAATTAAATAAGGAAAAGGTGCAATTCCGATTCCCCCGCCAATAAGAATTACATGATTAGAACTTTCGTTAATACTAAATTGGTTTCCGAGAGGTCCAAGAATATTTATTTGATCTCCTACAACTTTATTTGCTAATATTCTTGTTCCTTCTCCAACAACTTTGTACATAAATAAAATCGAATCTCCCTCAACATCAGAAATGCTAAAAGGTCTTCGCAAAAGCGGGTAAGAATTATTATTAACTTTAATATTAAAAAACTGTCCTGGTTTAACGTAGGGTATATATTCTTCAGCATTTACTTTCAGCAGAAATGTATTTTCGGCTATTTTCTGATTGGATTGAACAAATACATCTTTGATTAACAATGAAATAATCCTGTACTACTTTTAAAACTATTTCCTTTCGAGGACGGAAATTTTATCTAATCTTCTTTGATGTCTATCACCTAAAAATTTGCTATTTAACCATACTTGCAAAATCGATTTTATTGTTTCTTCTCCTAAAGTTTTCGCTCCGAGAACAATAATATTTGCATTATTGTGTTCTCTTGAACTTCTTGCACTAAATACATTGTAACAAGTAGCTGCTCTAATTCCGCTTATTTTATTAGCTGTAATAGCAGAAGGAATTCCCGTAGCATCTATAATTACTCCAAAATCTGCTTCACCGGTTTTAACCTTTTCCGCAACCTTAATTGCAAAATCAGGATAATCGCAAGAGTTTTCATCAAAAGTTCCAACATCAATAATTTCAAATCCGTTATCACTTAAAAATTTGGATACAATTTTTTTAGTACTGAACCCGGTATGATCAGAACCAATAGCTACTTTTTTTGCATCGAGAAGCGGATCAATATTATTTGTAGTTAGATAATTCTGAGACGCTTTTACCAATTTAATTTGTGCATCGTTAATTCTATCTTTAGCAGCAGGAGTAAATATTTCATTCCCGGTAATTTCAAATTTCTTTTTACCTTTAAGAACTATATCCAGAATATCTTTTTCAGTTATCAGCTTCTTTTTACCGGACATAATTATAATAACTCTTCTCTGTTATTTAATTTAAGATATTCAACAACATTTTTTACATCTTGGGCATTTTCTCTATTTCAAATTAATAATGCATCTTTAGTATTTATAACTATCAAGTTTTCCAAGCCGACAATTGCAGTAAATTTTTTGGGTGAAAAAACATAACTGCCATAAGTATTTTCAGTATACACATCTCCAATATGCGTATTTCCATCATCATTTTTTTACGAAAGTTGGAAGACTGCTTCCCAACTTCCAACATCATTCCAATCAAAATCTCCTTTTGTCAAAAATACATTTGCTGATTTTTCCATTATTCCATAATCAATAGAAACATTAATTAACTGTCCGTACACAGATGTAAGAACTTCATTAAAATTATTTTTTCCAATGGCATCTTTAATTTTCAATAATCCTTCATACAATTCAGGTAAATGGTTATTAAACTCATTCATTATAGTTTCAATCTTCCAAATGAACATACCCGAATTCCACAAAAAATCTCCTGACTTAATAAATCTTTTTGCCGTTAGTAAATTGGGTTTCTCTGCAAAAGTTTGAACTTTAAAAATTCCATCTGAAACTTCCTCATCAATAATTTGAATATATCCATAACCGGTTTCCGGTCTGGTCGGGTTAATTCCTATAGTTACTAATCCGTTATTATTTTCTGCATAGTTAACTGCATTTAAAATTGTTGATTGAAATTTTTCAACATCTTGAATAAGATGATCAGCCGGTAAAATAATTGAGATTGCATTTTTTAATTTATTTTGAATAATTACAGAAGCCAGTCCGATACACGCTGCAGTGTTTTTTCCAAACGGTTCTGCAATAATATTTTCAGTTGGAATTTCCGGTAATTGTTCTTCTATTCTTTCTTTTTGTATTGTATTAGTAATAATTAGAATATTTTCTTTTTTTATCAATCCGTCTAACCTGTTTACTGTTTCTTGTATCATGGTGTTCTCACCAAAAATACGAATCAGTTGTTTAGGTTTACTCTTTTTACTTCGTGGCCAAAACCTTGCTCCAACACCCCCTGCCATAACTACGGCAAATAATTCCATGCTTTCTATTTTACCTCCATTAAATGATAATTCGGTAGAAATTATTATTTCTTATACAATAATTTTCTTTAGGAAAGATACTAAAAAAATAAGTTCTTTTTAACAATTACCAATAAATTTTCGTTTAACTCTTTTACTTATTGAACAAGTTATTTCATAAGGATTTGTATTTAGAATTTTTGACCAATCCCATGCAGTTATTTCTAAATCTCTTGATTTACCTAACAATACAACTTTATTTCCTTCTCTAATATTGTCTTTTTCTAAATTAATACTTATTATATCCATCGATACTCTGCCAATTTGGTTATAGAATTTATTCTTTACAATCACATTTATTTTGTTGCTTAAACCTCTTAACAAACCATCGGCATAACCGATGGGAATAGTACCAACAAATATGTCTTTCTTTGCTTTAAAAAGTCTTCCATATCCAACAGTTTCATGCTTATTAATAGAAGAAACCGTAGAAACTTTCGAAACTATTGACATAACAGGTTTTAACTTAATCGACTCTGAAGTTTCGAGAGAAGGATAATAACCGTAAAGAGATATTCCGGGACGAACCATATCAAAATAGGAATCCGGCATATCTAAAATAGCTCCGCTGTTTGCAGCATGTTTTAAACCGGTTTGAATATTTCTTTTCTCCAATTGCTCAATTACACTGTTAAATCTTGACAATTGAAGATTTGCAAACTTTTTGTTTTTCTCATCGGATGTTGCAAAGTGAGTATAAATTCCATCAATAATTATTTTTCGTTTTCAATAAGTTGTAAAATTAAATTTGGGGCTTCTTTATAATTTACTCATAATCTATTCATTCCCGTGTTGATATTTATATGAACCTTAAAGGGTTTGAGCAGCTTTAGTTTACTTAATACTTTTACATTATTCAAGGAAGCTACAGTCGGGATAATATCATATCTTTTATACAAGTTAAAATCTTCTTTATTAAAAGGGGCAAAGCAAAGAATAGGTTCACTAATTATTTTAGACTTTCTAAGTTCAACAGCCTCTTTTAATAAAGCAACTCCGTAATATTCCGGTTTGTTTTTAGTACTTTTTAATGCTTTTACACATTCTAACATTCCATGACCATAAGCATCTGCTTTAACAACAGCCATAACTTTAGTTTTGGTCTTACGTCTAATTGATTGATAATTGAATTGTAAATTTTTGAGATTTATAACTGCAAGTGTGTTATTCATAATGGCTATATTCAAATAAAATTTATTGCTAAATTTATTAAGAATAATATTGATTTTCTTTACTAATTAATAAGTTAATTTAAAACATTTCTAGGAGGAAATATGATTCTTACAACCACAAGTACACTTCAAGATAAAAAAATAGTAAAATACCTTGGTCTAGTTTCAGGTGAAGCAATTCTCGGAGCAAACATTTTTAAAGATATTTTTGCCGGAATAAGAGATATAATCGGAGGTCGTTCTGCTGCTTATGAAGAAGAATTAAAAAAGGCTAAAAATATTGCACTTCAAGAAATGGTTCAACAAGCAGAAGCACTTGGTGGAAACGGAGTAATTGCTATCGACTTAGATTATGAAACAATTTCTCCTGGAAGTGGAAGCATGTTAATGGTTGCTGCCAGTGGAACAGCAGTAATAGTAGAATAAATAGAATAAAAAAACCCAACTTTTTAGAATAAGTTGGGTTTTTAACTAAAAGTCTTCTTTATCTTAAGAATAATTAGAAAACTAATTGCATAACCAATTGGAATACATTGTTGTCTATTTCCGGATAA